>JAUQOX010000106.1 GCA_030550695.1 Gemmatimonadota bacterium
CAGACGAACCCGGAACAAGGAGTGTCGGAAAGGGGGAGGCCGGCCCAGGGCCTTGCTGACGCTCTTGAAGACGGTCTCCTTTGCGGCCCAGTAGAGCCACAGGGCTGTCTGGGGGTCGTCCTCCTCAGCCAAGGCCCTCTTCTCTTCGGGGGCCAGAACCCTGGCCACGAAGCGGTCTTGTCTGGTCCGGCTCCCCGCTAGCCGGGGATGACCCAGATCCACCACATCGTTACCGAGACACCGGCGGATAGACATAGGGAACGAAGTCGTGGTCCGGGGGTGTTCGGGCCAGCTCGGTGAGGTCAAACTGTCCAGGGGGAGGTCGGGGGGCAACTCCAGGGTCGGGGGGAACCGGAGGGGGCCGTCCCCGGGCCGGAAAGGTTGGACGCCGTGGAACGTTGGCAACCGTATTTGGATCGCTTCCGATCGTTGAGCCCGGAGCTGCGGCTGCAGTGGCTTCTCCGGTACGCGAAGAACTTTCCCCCCCTCCCCAAGGAGCTGGCGGAAGCCCGGGATGCAGGTCTGAACCGGGTGGAGGAGTGCCAGACCCCCCTGTTTCTTTGGGTCGCGGTTCGAGATGGGGTCGTGACCCTCCATGCCGACGCCCCGCGGGACGCCCCGACGGTTCGAGGGTTCGTGGGGTTTCTCATGGAGGTTCTCAACGGTGCCCCCGCCGCCGAAGTGGCCCAACTGCCCCTCGACCTCTTGGATCGGATGGGGCTGGGGGAGGTCCTGGGGGTTCTACGGACCCAGGGCTTGGGGTCGGTCATTCGAAGGATCCGCGCCGCGGCCCGGGCGGCCTCCGCCGGGGAGGGCTGACAAGGGGCGCTCAGGCGGGAGGCGCCCCTACTCCAAAAGGGCGTCCACCTTGGCGGCGCAGATGAAATCGTTCTCTGTGAGTCCCTCCACCGCATGGGTGGTGTACACCACCTCGCACCGGCTGTACCCCACGGTGAGGACCGGATGGTGGTTCTCCCGGTGGGAGATCCAGGCAATGGCGTTCACGAAAGCCATGACCTCATAGTGGTCCGAGAACGTGAAGATCCGCCGGATCGCCTGACCGTCGTCCACGATCTCCCAGTGGGGGATCTCTTGGAGAAGGGCGCGGGCTTCCTCCAGGGACATGGGGGGAATGCCCCCTTCACAGGGTTTGCAACGTTTGGCCTTGAGAACGGAAGACATGACGACCACCTGGGTGAGGACGGAGAACGAAACAAAGACGGCCTCCAGTATCCCCTGAACGGTGGGCGAGTTCCCCCCCGGCCCGGACCGGGGCTGGACTTCAGGGTCCCAGGAAGACCGCCCGAAGGTGGTTGGTGAAGGCAAGCTCCGGTTCCCCCCCCGGCCCCGGGAATCGGGCGGCCACCTGCCGAAGGGGTACCGCCCCCGGCTCGAGGACGAGGTCGGGATCGAGCTCCATCAAGGGAATGGCCACGAAGGGTCGTTCCAGGACGTCGGGGTGGGGGGGGAGAAGTCCGGAGGGCCCCCTCCCCAGGTAGAGAAGCAGATCCGCGTCCATGGTTCGGGGAGCGTACCGGTCCGGTCCCCGAACCCTTCCCAGTTCCTCTTCCCATTTGCGGAGGAGATCGGAGAGTTCCGGAGCGGAGAGGCTGGTCTCCACCTCCACCACACCGTTCAGGAAAGGCGGGTCGTCCCAGATTCCTGTTCCGGGGCGGGGGAGGGCGGGTGTCCGGTAGAAGGTGGAGATTGCCACGATTCGGACGTGGGGATGCTCGGCCACCCGGCGCAGGAAGGCCTCGGTGTTCTTTTCCGGCTCCAGATTGGAGCCCAAGCTCAGGAAGGCCCGGGCCCTAGGCGCGCCCACGCTCGATCTGCACCCCGACACTTCGGGCAAAACGGAGGGCACCGGGCTTCTCCACCGTGACCCGGGCCAGGTGCACCCGGGGGTCGGCGAGACAGACCTCCGCGATCTCCTCGGCGAGTTTCTCCACCAGGTAAAACGAAGACCCCTCCACCAGGGCAATGATCTTCTTCGTTACCGCCCGATAATCCACGGCATCCTGGAAGTCGTCGCTTCGCCCCGGCAGCCGGCAATCCGTCTCCAACTCGATGTTGATGAGGATATCCTGGGGTTTCTCCCGCTCCCAATCTCGGATCCCCACGATCCCCCGGAGGTGCAGGTCCTTGATGACGATCTTGTCTTTCATGGCACGACTCCCGGTGCCAGGTGTTGACCCCCGTCCACGAAAATCACCTGGCCCGTGACGAAGGGGGCGCCCATGAGGTACGCGACGGCCTGGGCCACGTCCATCGGATAGCCCCTGCGACGGAGGGGAAGAAGGGATGCCAACCGCTGGAGGTAGGCATCGTCCCGGTCCTCGGGTGGGAGCACGGCGCCGGGGGCCACCCCGTTCACCTGCAGTTCGGGCGCGAATTCCAGGGCCGTAAGCCGGGTGAGCTCCGCCAACACCACCTTGCTCAGGTGATAAGCCACGTGGGCCCGGTCGCCCCCCACCACGCGCGTGTCCAGAAGATTCACCACCCTCCCGTACCGACCCTCCTCCCGCAAGCGCTCCCATAGAGACCGCGACAGGACGAAGGGCGCCCAAGCGTTCACCCGCAGGTTCCGGATCATCTCCTCCCAACTCAGGTCCGCCAACCGCCCCGGGGGGAAGATGGAGGCGTTGTTGACGATGCCGTCCAGCCCCCCCAACCCCTCCCAAGCCCCCTGGAACAGGGGTAGGAGCTGTTCGGGGTCGTCCAAATCGGCCCCCAGGGCCAGGGCCCGCACCCCTTCCCCCTCCAGCTCCCGGCACAGGGCCTCGGCCTCCCGGGACGACGTGCGGTAATGGATGGCCAGGTGGCAGCCAGCCCGGGCCAACGCCAACGCGGCCTCCCTCCCCAGCCGTTTGGCACCTCCCGTCACCAGCACACGGAGGCCCCGGAGAGGCCCGGCGGCGGTATCCTCCCCCTTCCGCGGCTCCCCCGGGGCCCGACGGCTCCCCATGGGTGTTTCCCGTTCCGGCTTCGAGTCCCTTTTCATATTCCTCGGCCCCCTACCCCGGGAAGCTCCCCAACACCTCGAGGACGTAATCGATGTCCCCTTCGGTATGGTCGGCGTTGATTTGGAAGCGGATCTCCTCGCTCCCCCGGGGCACCACCGGATACGCCAAGCCGGTGGCCAGAACGCCGTGCTGGAAGAGGTGGCGCACCAGGGCCCGGGTCTTGGCCGTATCCCTCACCATGAGGGGGACCACCGGGTGCTCACCGGGGATGGTTTCCAGGCCCAGCCGTACCAGACCCTCCTCGAAGCGCCGGGTGAGAGCCCGGAGCCGGCGGAGCAGTTCCCGTCCTTCGGCGCTGTCCAGGATGCGGAGGGCCTTCAGGGCTGCGTTGGCTTCCCCTGGGGTGATGGGGTTGGAGTAGATGTAGAAGGGGGCCGTTTCCCGAAGGTAGCGGATGAGGGGCGCCGTGGACGCCACGTACCCGCCGTTCACCCCGAAGGCCTTGCCCAGGGTGCCGATCAGGACATCCACCGGGGGCGAAGACGTATATTCCTCCGTACCCCTTCCCGTCTCGCCGAAGGCCCCCACGCCGTGTGAGTCGTCCATCACCACCACCACGTTCTCGGGATAGTCGGGGTCGTGGCGTTGGGCGATCTCCATGATCCGGTCCATGGGGGCGTGGTCGCCCCGCATGCTGAAGATCCCGTCGGTGATCACCACCGCGCGCCTGGCTTTGCCCTTGAACTCCTCCAGTTGCGTTTCCAGAACCTTGAGGTCCAAGTGCGGATAGACTCTCTTGTCCAAAGGCCGTGCCAGGCGGACGGCATTGATGATGCAGTTGTGATTCAACTCGTCGCTGATGGCCACGCTCTCCGGGGTCAGAAGGCTGGATACGGTCCCCATGACGGTGGCATAGGCCGACGAAAAAAGCATGGCGTCTTCTCTTCCGTGGAACCGGGCCAGGGCGCGTTCCAGCTCCACGTGCACCTCGTAGGTTCCGCTGATGAAGCGCACGGCCCCGGGGCCGGCCCCGAACCGCCTGGTACCCTCCTCTTCGGCCTCGAGGACCTCCGGACGCAGCCCCATCCCCAAGTAGGAGTTGGAGTTCATCCGCAAGAAGGGTCGGTTGCCCTGTCCTTGCAAAAGGAAGCGGGGCCCTTTCCCGTCGGCAGGGGGTAAGACCGCGGTGACCACGGCCTCGGACCCCTTGGCCGTACCCTTCGACTCGAGGTCGGACACGTGGGCCTCAAGGACCTGTGTCAATCGTTGAAGCGGCATAATGGTCTCCTGACTTCCGTTTTCCAGAGAACGCGAAGCGGCGGAAAGCCGCTCCTGACCTGCGGCCTACAGACCCGGTTTCTTCCGGAGATTCTCCAGCATGTCCGCCACCATGGCTCGCAGGTCGTACCGGGGCGCCCAGCCCCATTCCTCCCTGGCGGCACTGTCGTCCAGGCGGCGGGGCCAGGAGTCGGCAATGGACTGGCGCAAAGGATCGACCTGGTACTCGATGACGAAATGCGGCAGATGCTCCCGGATGGCCTCGGCCAGGGTGGCGGGGGTGAGCTGCATGGCCGTGACGTTGAAGGCGTTACGGTGTTTGAGGCGTCGGGGATCGGCTTCCATGACTTCGATGGACGCCCGGATGGCGTCGGGCATGTACATCATGTCCAACTGGGTGTCAGGTCGGAGGAAGCAGGTGTAACGCCCTTGCTGCACCGCTGCGTAGAAGATCTCCACGGCGTAATCGGTGGTGCCCCCTCCCGGGGGCGTCACGTAGGAGATGAGACCGGGATAGCGCACCCCCCGGGCGTCCACCCCGAACCGCAGGTGGTAGTAGTCGGCCAGGAGTTCTCCGGCCACTTTGGTCACCCCGTACATGGTGGTGGGCCGTTGGATGGTATCTTGGGGGGTGGGATCGGGAGGGGTGGAGGGGCCGAAGGCCGCGATGGAACTGGGGATGAAGATGGCGCATCCTTGATCCCTGGCCACCTCCAGGGCGTTCTTCAGACCGCCCAGGTTGACCCGGTAGGCTTGGTCGGGGTCCCGTTCGCCCGCTGCCGAAAGGATGGCCGCCAGGTGATAGATGGTGTCCGCGCGAAAGTCCCGAACGGCGTGTTCCAGGGCCTGCCGGTCGGTGCAGTCCACCCGGCGGAAGGGGCCCCCTTCCGCCAGCGCCCCTTCAGGTTCCCGGATGTCCGTGGCCAAGACCGCGTCGGAGCCGTAACGCTCCCGGAGGGCGGGGACCAGTTCCGATCCCACCTGTCCCGAAGCTCCCGTGACGAGGATCCGTTTCATGGCGTGTCCTTTCCCTGTGCATGAGCCTTTTTGCCGGCCGAGGCGACCTCGCGCCGGGCCGAAGGCCGAGGGGTCAATCTAGGGGTCCCCGGGGGGAGCGTCGAGCGAGGGGCACGGCGCCCTCAGAGGGGGGAGGGGCGGGTGGAGAGGGGAAGGACCGGAAACCCACCACGGCCGCCCGGGAACAGGGATCCCCCCCTTTGGAGGGTCCGTGCCTAGCAGGGAGGAAAGAGTCCTACCCCCCCCCTCCCCGCCTCCACCGGCCAAGCCACCACCACGGACTCCCCTTGGACGGTCTCGTCGAAGCCCCGTTCCGACTTGGAGAAGGTGGCCAGAGGAAATCGCGCCACCCACGGCCCCCCTCCCAGCAGGAGATCCGCCTCGGCGGCCAAGGAGAGCTCCGAGGTGAACAAGGCCCCCGAAGGAAAACCGCCCGGATCCCACCGGAAGGTGGCGTGGATCCGGCCATCAGGTGAAAAAACGAGGATCTTCTCCAGAAAGGGCCCGCGGCTGGTACGGAAGGTCAGGACCAGCCTTCCTTCCGGCAGGAGGTTGGCATGGGAGAGCACCAGGGGCTCCCGGGCCCAATTCCACAGCACCTTGGCCTCCCCATCGGCGGGCGACCGATCCAAGGCTTCCTTGCCGGCGACGATGCGCTCCTGGAACAGGGCCCGATCTTCCCGGTCCACGGGGGGGAGGGCAGAGAAGCGGAGGGTTTCTTCCAGGTCGTGGATGGACGGGGTTCCCCCGTTTCCGTTCCCGGCTTCTCCATGGCCGGCGCGGGCACCTTCCCCGGCCTCCCCCCCGTTGAGCTGGTGGTAGGGCTCCCGCCGCCGGGTCAGGACGTTGGCCAGGTTCACCCTCCGGCTGAAGAGGGTCAGTTCCTCCACCCCTCCGCCGCGGACGGGGCTCACCAACGCCGAGAAGGCGTGAGAATGAACCCAGATTTCGGGGTTCCCGTCGAGGTCCAGATCCACCTCCTCCCAGCCCAAGGATTCGCCCTCGCGGAGGATTCCCTCGGCCTCGGCGAGGTGGGACCAGACGGCGTCCCGGAGGTGGCGGAGATAGAGTCCGCCGAAGACGCCGTGCCAATAGGCGTCGTTGCACTGGGCCTTTCCCAAGGCCCTCCGGGCTGCGGGGGGATCGCCCCGACGGCGGCAGATCCCGGAAAGGGCGAGCATCTTCTTGTGCATGCGGTTGGCTTCGGAATACTTCACCAGGAAGTTGCGCCAATGGGAACCCCGGATCAGGGGGCTCTCTCCCCGGGCCAGCCGTTCCTCTCCCACCAAGGCCTTGAGTTCCCCCAACCGTCGAAAGGCCGGCGCCGGCAGAGCCCACTCCTCCATTTCCCGGTAGGAGGCCGAAGGGAGATACGCCAACCCCCCCTTAGGAAGCTCCGCCAGCGCCCTTCCCAGGGTAACCAGTCGGACTTCCCCCGCCTCCTCCATCCCCTTCAGCGTTTCCAGGAAGTGTCCCAGCCAACCCCGATCGTAGACCCACTCCCGGGTTCCCGGCCAGCCTCCGAACTTCTCGATGTCGTCGGCGGCCACCGCCAGCCGCTTGCCCTGACGCCGGAGTTCCCGGAGGTAGCCCGCGGTATGCTCCGGCGGGTGGAAAGGAATGAGGTAGCGAAGCCGCTCATCGATGGCGAACACACCGAGCCCCCTTCCGCAGGCTTCGGTCCAGAAAGGCAGGTGAAGTTCCTCCCTCTGGAAACCCGCCGCCACGAAATGACGGTCGTCCACCAAAACGTACTCCACCCCCGCCTCGGCCAGATCCCCGGCCAGGTCCGGCTCCCACACCCGTTCGGTGAGCCACAGCCCCCGGGCGTCCACACCAAAGCGGGCCCGGAGGGCCTCCCTCATCCTCAGGACCTGTTCCAAGCGGTCTTCCCGGCACAGGGCCGGCAGGATCGGCTCGTCGTAGCCCGCCAGAAGGAGCTCCACCTGACCTGCCCCTGCGAGTTCCCCCACCTGGTCCAGGTAAGAGGGGGCGTGGTTCTCCAGCCAGTCCAGCAGGGGGCCGGACAGGTGCAAGGTGAAGGGGAGCAGACCCCCTTCCCGGGCACGCTGGAGGAAGGGCTCGTACACGTCCCGGAGGTGCTCCCAAAAAACATGGTCGAAGTTCCCCACCGGCTGGTGGGCGTGAAGACCGAAGGCGAAAAGAACGGGTGGCAGGGAAGCCTCGGCAGGACCTGCCGACCCCGCCTCGGCGGGCTCCGCTGCCGTGGAAGGGAAGGCCGGAATGGGCGGGATTTCCGTCATGTCAGGGGTTCGAATCCTAAGGGTTCCAAGAGGGGGCTCCATCGGATTTGCCGCTCCGGGTCCAACCGTTCGAAAACGCGATGGAACTCCGTTTGGGCGTCGAAAGGTATGGGAAAGTCCAGGAGCGCGTGGAGTCGGGCAAGCCCCTCCACGCGAAGCAGGCCGGGGGGAGTCACCGGCTCGGGGTTTCGGGCCCCGGGGGAAAGGGCTTCGACGGCTTCCACCAGGAGACGCCCCAGGGCTTCCTGGAGCCCCCCCGCTTCGTCGGCCTCCAGCAAGGACAGGATCTCCGGGGCCCAGGCCCCGGCCAGCCGGCGACGGGCCAAGCGGAGGGCCACGTCCCGATACGGTTCACAGAGGTCCCCCAGGGAGAACGGCTCCGCCCCTCCGGGCCCCTCCAGGGCGACCTCCAGGCGAAGGTGGTGGGGAACCTCTTCCAGGACCCGGAATCGGCCGGTCCATTCCCGGCCGGTCCGGCGGTGTCGAACCCAAAGGAGGGGGCCCGGCCCCACCCGGGTGACGAAGCCGGGGGGGTCGGCGGCGGCCGCCGCCTGATCCGGGCCCGGGGGGCACCGATCCTCCCCGGCGGTGGAGGCGGGACCGGAGGCGGGATCCCCCCCCTCGGCCCCCCCACCGGCCAGGAGGTGCACGGCGGCGGCCCCGGCGCCAACCCGGAGCGGTACCGCCACCCTGGGCTTCGCCTCGGCCAAGTAGAGGGCCCTCCCGTCCCGGGGGGGACGTTCTTGTGTCTGAGCCTGGGCCAGGATCTCCAGGAACTCGGCCTCCAAGGCCGGGCCCTCCGGTCCGGCCAACTCCACGGCACGGGCCGCGTAGCGCAGGATCTGCAACGGCTCGATCCCTTCCAGCCGATCGAAGAACCAGCCGCAGGAGGTGAAGAGTCGGAGGGCGTTCCGCTCCATTTCCAGGAGTTCGGCGGCGCGGACTTCTTCGGCTGGAGCGAGGCGTCGGCCGGCCCGGCCCCGGACATAGGCCCCCGTGGCCTCCGGTCCCAGGGACGCCACCGCCCCGTACCCCGCCAGGGCCTCCCAGGGGTCTTCCAGAAGAGGGGGCGCCTCCCTGAGGTAGATGCGGTGCAGACCCTGGGCCAGGGTTTCGAGGGCCCTGCGAAGGGGAGCGCGCCATTCCTGGCGCGGCGGCTGGGCCAGGTCCAACCGGCACCCGCAGTTTCCCCGCCACCGTTCCACCCCGTGGGGACAGCTCCATGAGGAGGGTTCCACCACCTCCACATCTTCCCGGGGGGGGCGGCGGGCCAAGAAACTGGCAAAGTTCTCCACTCGGACCCGGCCGGATTCCAGGAGCTGGTCGAGAAGTGCGGCCAGGGCCATTTCCCCGAAACGGCGATGATGTCCGAAGGTCTCGCCGTCCACGGCCAGGGCCACGAGGGAACGGCGACAGGCCGGGGTGCCGGTGTCGCCCACGGGGTCCCTTCGAGGGTCTCCGTTCACCCCCGGCGGGGCGGCCCCCTCCCCAGGCTCCTCCCCCCCGCCCCCATGCCCCCCCCGGCCCACCGCCCAGACGGCCAGGATGGCCCGGGCCCCGGCCTGGGCGGCATCCCCCCGGGGCCCCCAGGGCCCCCCCCCCCAAAGGGGGCC
>JAUQOX010000107.1 GCA_030550695.1 Gemmatimonadota bacterium
CGCTCCAGCTTCTCATCCAAAAGGCTCAAGATTCCCCACGAACCTCCCAGGATCCGCTCCAGGCGACGGGCGTGAGCTGCCCGTTCCTGGGCCACGGACCGCTGTTCCCATTGGGCCTGCATCAGCTTCCCCAGGAGCATGGTGGCCAGAGGGTAGAGGAGCAGCACCGGGCCGCTGATGACCCGGAGGGTGGCCAGGGCCGTTTCCCTGGGCATGGCCAGCATCCAGCCCAGCATGACCAGGTGCACTCCAAGGCCCAGGAGGAACAGGTCGACCCATCCTCTGCGACCGGGGAAGCGGTGGCGCCAAAGGAGCCCCAAGGCGGCCGAACTGACGATGACGCCCACCCCGGTGACGGTCCCCACGCCCCCCAACCAAAGGCGGTAGGCCGCGGTGAAGGCCACGGCCACCGCCGAGGGGAGGGTACCGAAGAAGAGTCCCGAGAGGGCCAGGAGCACCGAACGGGTATCGAAGATGAGGCCCGGCTCAAGCTCCCAGGCGGTGACCATGAGGAGGATGCCCAAGATCCCCAGCAGCCCTCCCACTCCCAGCCGAACAGGGAGACGCAAACTGGAAATCCGAAGGGGGAGGAGGGAGTAGAAGATTCCGAAGAGCAACAGAAGGCTGGCATTGCCCAGCATTCCCCGGAGGGCCTCAAGGCTCATGGACGCTTCCTCCACCGCAAGGGGTCGGGAGCGTGCCCTGCGGCCAGGTCACGGCCAGGGCCGGACCGAGGGGGGATGGAAGCGGGCTGAAGGCTCGGCGCGGGCTTTCCCTGGGCCGACGGGCGTTCGCCGCATCCCACGGGAGTCTTTCCGGGGCAATGCGGAGCCCTCCCATCCGCCCCCGTCGCACGCCCCATGAATGAGTATCGGGCCAAACCCGACGGGACTAGAGGGGATCCCTGGTCCCGGCCTCCCGGAACACCAGCTCCAGGGCCAGTCCGTCGGGGGCCGTAAGGGAGAGCCTCGGGCCGGAGGGGTGGGACGGAGCCGAGGCGGCGGGGAGTCCCAGGCTTTCCAGGTGGGTCCGCCAGGACGAGAACGCGGCCTCGTGGCCCCCCTGGAAGGCCACGGATCGGGCCTGACCGAACCCTGGCCGGGCCCTCTGGGGGGAGCCCGGCCAGCCGAAGAGGGTCAGGCAGCTGGCTGGGGCCACCTCCTGTCCGTCGTAGCTGGCCCAGAAGTAATGAAGGGTGCGGCCGTCGTCCTGATTGAGGGTTTTCTTCACCAGGCGAAGGCCCAGGGCACGCTCCAAGAACGCCCCCATACCCTCCAGGTCGTCGGTGATGCCGGTGATGTGGTGGATCCCCTCGAGGGTCATGTCCGGCGTGATTTCGGGGACCGGTTCCGGATGGATCCGGGCCCGGATGGCGGCCTCGTCCCTCCCGCCGGGGAGCCTTCGGGGGTCGGGCTGGATGAGGCGTCGGCCCAGGGCGTCCGCCGGCTCGTCCACGGCATAGCCGGGTCCCCGGGTGGCCAGCTCCAGGATCTGCCCATCGGGGTCCCTGAAGTAGATGCTGTGGAAATAGCCCCGGTCGTAGGGGCCCGACACCGGGATCCCCAAGTCCCGCAGACGCCGCTTCCACTTGAGCTGGCTCGGCCCGTCCGCCACCCCCAAGGCCAGGTGGTGCACGCCTCCGACCCCGAAGAAGCCCCGGGGGGCGCCCCTCTGCTCCAGGACCTCGATCAGGGTACCGGGGCGGCCTCCCTCCTGGCCGAAGACCATCCGATACGAAGTTTCTCCGCCATCCACCGTTTCCTCGTGCAAGAGCTCGAGACCCAAGACACCGCCGTAGAAGGCCAGGGCACCCTTGGCGTCGGCCGTGACCAGGGTGATGTGGTGGAACCCCGGCGTGGAAGGCGGAGGAGGAACGTCCGGCGACGGGGTGACCGTCTGGCCGGCGGGGGAGCCGGGGGTAGGACGAAGGGCAGTCATGGGTCGTGGTCTCCTGTTGAAGGGGCGCGGTAGGAAGGGGTAACGCTTCAAGCTTGAACCAACAACTCCTCGTTACCCCCCTTCCACGGAGGAGGTCCCAGGGGTGGACCCACCCCGGCGCAGGTCCGCCCGCCGCGGGCGCCTTGGCTGGCCCGGAGGTTCTTCGCCCCCCGGCCGCGCGTTCCAGCCCTATGCCGAGCTCGCCCCCTCCCCGGGCCTGGCGGGCGGCGCTCCGCCGGAGGCATACTTTCCGGTGTCTTGAGGGTTGCGGGGAACGGCAGGCGGCAGGGGACGTATCCCCCTGGAGCCGCCGTGCCCATCGCCGGGACCATTCCCTTTTGGAGCAGGAGAAACCCATGGTTGCCACCCCTTCCACCATGCCCCCCCTGGGGATGCAGGCCCCCCCCTTCTCCCTTCCGGACCCCCACGGGAAGGTCTGGAGCCTGGAGGATTTCGCCGAAGCCCCGGCCCTGCTGGTCATGTTCCTCTGTTATCACTGCCCCTTCGTGGCCCACATCCGGAAGGGTTTGGCGGAGTTTGCCCGGGAGTATCAAGGCAAAGGCCTCGCCGTGGTGGCCATCACCTCCAACGACACGGACCGATACCCCCAAGACGGTCCCCAGGGGATGCTCAAGGAGATCCAGGAGGCAGGGTACACCTTCCCCTACCTCTTCGACGAAAGCCAGGAGGTGGCGAAGGCCTACCGGGCGGCCTGCACCCCCGATTTCTTCCTGTTCGACAAGGACCGGAAGCTGGTCTATCGAGGCCAGTTCGACGACAGCCGCCCCGGCAACGGCATTCCCGTCACGGGCCGGGACCTCCGGGCGGCAGCCGACGCCGTCCTGGGGGGACGTCCGATCCCCGAGCCCCAGCGTCCCTCCATCGGTTGCAACATCAAATGGAAGCCGGGGAACGAGCCGGAGTATTTCGGCGGGCGGTGAAGGGGGGCCGGTGCCCTGGCACCGGCCGGGCTCCTGGGGCCTTCGACGGCTAGGGGGGCTTCGGCTCCCCTTGCGGGTGCCTTCCGCCGCGTCCATGCCGAAGTTCAGGCCCACGTGCGGGCGCCGGCTCAAAGGGCTCAGGGCCGCCAGTCCAAACGATGTGGGCCCCGGGGGGAAGAAACAGAACGCCGCCGGAACGGTCTCCGGCGGCGTTCCTTCCGTCCGTCCGAGCCCGGCGCGACCTCCGGGCCGGCGCGAACCTCGGGATCGTGTGGTTCGGCTTCGGGGCCGTCCTCAGCGATCGCTTGCCCGTGCCGGGCTGGACTGGATACTCGGGCTAGACAAGGATCACCTCCTTTCCTGAGGGGAACATCGGGCGGGACACCGGCGGGCTGCAGACACCCGCAGTCCGGAAGACCGGGCCCCCTGGACCCCCTTCTTCCGGCCCAGGCCGAACCGCTTCGGCCAGCAAGAAGCTAAAGCGTCCTGGGCATCAAAGCAAGAAAAAATTTTGTACCGGAAAGCAATCGCCCCGCCCCGCTTCCTCGGGGTCTGGCCGGTGGGCCAGGGTGCCTTGTGGGGGCAGGGAAGAAGGCCTATCCTCTGTTCCGACAAACCGATGTTCGTTGACCTGTCCTTCCCGCCTGGGAGAAAAGCGCTATGCCCATCGTCACCATTTCCAGGGGAACGTTGAGCGGGGGAGCACGGCTGGCCGAAAGCCTGGGCAGTCGGCTGGGCCTGAAGGTGATCAGCCGAGAGGTGGTGGTGGAAGCCGCCAAGACCTACGGTGTATCGGAGGAGGATATCCGCAAGAGCTTGGAGACTCCCCCTGGGTTCTGGGACACCTTTGCCCGGAGGCGGCAACAGTACATCTTGGCTGTCCAGGCCACGTTGGCGGAGATGGTGGCCCAAGACAACGTGGTCTATCACGGCATCGCCGGGCAGTTGCTGCTACGGGAGCTTCCCAACGTGCTGAGGATCCGCCTCATCGCTCCTCTGGAGCAGAGGATCCGGAATGCCATGATGCAGCACAATATTTCCCGAGAAGAAGCTGTGCGCCTCATACGCAAAGCCGACGAGGATCGGGCGGCCTGGTGTCGGAAGGTCTATGACGTGGACGTGACGGACCCCTCGCTCTACGACCTGGTTCTGAACCTTGGCACCATGAGCCTCGAGACGGCCACCGAAATGGTGGCGGATCTGCTAGGGCGGAAGGAGTACCGTGCCACCCCGGAGACCCAACACCGCCTCAAAGACTTTGCTCTGGTTACGCGGGTGAGGGCTGAACTGGCCCTAAGGTCGGACTTCCCCGAAGCGGCTGGGCATGTGACGGTGAACGAAGGTGTCGTCTATCTCGACCTTCCCGCCTCCTTGCAGAGCCGCAGGGGGAGCTTGGCCCAGTTCCTGGCGCGCATTCCCGGGGTGGAAAGGATCGAAGGGCTGGGTGGAGAGCAGGGGGCGGTGGCGGAAGAGGCGCGCCGGTGGAAGACGGCGGCGGATCTCATGGTCCCCATTGAAGGGTATCCGCATGTTCCCGATAGCCTCCCCATCCGTGAAGCCCTTCTGGCTCTGGGGGCTTCCTCGGTCGTTTCCGCCCATGGGCATCTGGTCCAGCCCCGCTATCTGTTGGTGTTGGACGAAACTCAGCGGCTGGTGGGAGTGGTGAACCGGAGGAGCCTGTTGCGGGGTCTGATTCCGCAATATGCGTCGTTGCAACAGGCCCACCACGCGACGCGGGCTCTTCCTTTCACGGAACTCCTCTCCACGTCGGAACTGCTCTGGAGTAGCCTCTTCAGCCCGGCTGCCGTTGCGGCTTCGACCCGCCCCGTGGGGACCGTCATGCAGCCTATCCGCGCCACGGCGGCGCACGACGACACGGTGGATACCGTGGTGAGCACCATGCTGGAGCAGGATGTGGATCTCCTGCCCGTTACGCAGGGTGCCAAGACGGTGGGTGTGGTCATGATGACCGACGTCTTCGACAACGTGGCGGAATACGTGTTGGAGAAGAGTGCCAAGGCGCGCTGAGGAGCAGAGGCTGTTGTCCAACACCGCCCCACGGCCGCCGGCTTTGGAGCTGCCAGGGGGGACGCCCACGGAAGGTACCACGGTGTTCCATAAGACCTCCGGACGATTGCCCCCATCGCGGAAGTCGGGGAATGCCCTCTGAGGAAGCGCCCGTGTTCTTCGCAACCTCCGGAATCCAGGTCGATCCTTGGATTCCCCCCCTGGTAGCTTTGGCGATCTCGTTCTTCACCTCCATGGGAGGCGTGTCCGGGGCCTTTCTCCTCCTGCCGTTCCAGGTCTCCGTTCTTGGCTACACGGCTCCCTCGGTGAGCGCCACCAACCAACTCTTCAACGTGGTGGCCATCCCCAGCGGGGTGTACCGGTATTGGCGGGAAGGGCGCATGGTGTGGCCCTTGACAGCCCTGGTGGTGGCGGGAACTCTGCCGGGAGTGTTTGCCGGCGCCTGGGTCAGGATCCGCTGGCTTCCCGACCCGAAAAATTTCAAGCTCTTCGCAGCAGGGGTCTTGGCCTACATCGGGGGGCGGATGGTGGTGGATCTCGTGCGGGGGAGGGGCGGAGCCGGGGGTGGAGGGGGTGGGGGGAGGGGAGGGCCCTGGGAGGGCGAGGGGAAGACGGCCCGGCCCAAGCCGTCCTGCGGTGCCGGCGGGGCCTCGACGCGGATCGCATCCTTCGACCGGCGGCGGTTGGTCTATGTCTTCCAAGGCTCGACGTACGGCGTGTCGGTGCCCGCCGTTTTCCTGTTGAGTCTTGTGGTGGGAATGGTGGGGGGAATCTACGGGATCGGCGGGGGGGCCATCATGGCCCCCTTTTTCGTGTCGGTCTTCGGCCTGCCTGTCCACACGGTGGCCGGGGCGGCCCTCATGGGCACCTTCGTGACCTCCCTGGCCGGGGTGGCGTTCTACGAGGTGCTGGCCGTGTTCCATCCTGAGCAGTCGGTGGCTCCCGACTGGTGGTTGGGCCTCCTCTTCGGGTTGGGGGGGATGGTGGGGATGTATCTCGGGGCCCGGACCCAGAAACATGTGCCTGCACGGGCCATCAAGGCCCTCCTGGCGGGCGTGCTGGCCTTTACGGCCGTCCGGTACGTCCTGGAGTTCTTCGGGGCGTAAGAGGCGGCTTTCCCCCTCCAGGGGGGGGAGGCGGCGCGGGGGCGGTGGAGCGTGTCGTGCCGCAGTCGGGGATCGGTCCCTAAGCCCAGGACCTTCGCCGGTTACTCCTCCTCGAAGCCATGATCGGAAAATTTCAAAGTGCGGCAGTTTTCCGTGACAGCCCGCACGATGTGGTCAGGCACTTCTACGGGCACAGTAGCCTCGATCTCGAGGGTTACACTTACCCGGGCGTCTGGTAAGCTTGCCAGGTGGGCGACGATATCTTGAGCGATCCGGCCAGCTTCAGCCCCAAGGCGAACGGGATCAAGGATGACGCTCCCGTGGAAGCGTCTGGGGCGTGGCGGTCGTGGCCCTCGAGGTGCTTGCGGACCTGGGCCAATTGAGGGCCCCCTGCCAGGGTCCCTCGGGTCGCGAACTTCGGTGGCCTCACCTCGTCCGCCTCCTCCCGGCTGCCATCCTGGCAAGACGGGACCCCGAGAAGAGTCCTCGGAACGGGAGCCCTCTTCCACCTCCTCCTCATTCGGCTCCCCCGTTGTTGGAGCCGATTCTGCTTCTATCTGCTGACGGGCTGCGCCGGGCTTCACCACAAGCCCCTGGGGATCGCGCTCGGATAGGGAAAGGTTCTGGGCCACACGCAGCCCGAGGTACCGGCCTTTGGCTTCATCGTAGTTGTCGGCGTAGGCGAAGCTGTCCTTTTCCCAAGTGAGCAGCCCCACCCCATCGGCTACTGCGCGGACCAGCACGGCGGGCCCTTGCAGCCGAGGCAGATAGAGGTAGCGGGCAACGTCCTCGATGAGCTGCCTCACCTCCACGTGGTCGCCCCGCCATAAGGGGACACGGTCCAGTTCCATCCGCAACCGCGTGCCCGCCATGGCTGTTACGAGAAGCTCTTCGTTCCGGAGCTTCTTGCTCGCACGAGGCGCCAGAGCCTCGGTTCCTTGCATGCGGATGGCTTGCCAGCGCACGTCCGCCGTGGGGTCGGGTCGCCCGCTCTGGGGGTCGAGTTGCGTCGGCACCAGGAGCCAGCAATACACCTCCGGCAGACGTGCCTGGGCGGTGCCGTCTGCGTGGCGACGCTGTTCCTCGGCTTGCCGAACCTGTTGAGGGTCGAGATTCAAGACATCTCGTTCGAGGACGATGGAGTCCCAGGCGAGGTAGCGACGAACGGCGTCTTCCAGATCGGGGAGTCGGCTGCGATCGGCAGCCAGGAACACCAGCGCGTTCCGATAGATCCGCGCTGCGTTGCCGCGGGTCTGGAGGATGTCATTGGCCCTGGCCAGGGCTGGGCTCTGAGGATCGTCCTTGCCGTGGGGGACCTCGGGGCGAAGCACCACCAGGCGTGCCTCCGGGGCGTCGTTCACATCAGCGCTGGAGTGAGGGAAGGCATGGATCCCGAGGAAGTCCCCCTTGTTGCCGAACTCCTGTCGCACCCGGCGCGCGATTTCCTTAGCTACCCTGTCGGGCTCACGCTTGAGCTGTTCCGCCCGGTCTTCGGCGAGCTTGATGACCGTGGGCTGGGTCGAGTACCAGTAGCGGTTGCCGTCCTGATACAGGTACGTTGCCGCCCCCGCCATTCGGCGGAGTGCATCCCCGAAAATGGCCGGTGGCTCCCCAGGCATCACACAACCCAGTTTCACGCGGCGGTCTTCGAGCCCCCGGTGGGCGGCGGTCGTGACAGGGGCCGATCCCAAGAAGATCGTGCGGGCCACCCTGCGGCAGGCCGAGTACCGGCCGAGATTCGGCGCTTCGGCATCGAGTCGGATGGGCAAGGACGTCGGTCCATCCACGTCCGTGTCGATCACGGCTGCCCAGTTCTCCGGGAGATACCTTGTCAGCTCGAACTGCACTCGGCGGTCATCAAGGGGGATCGTGGAGGGAAGAATAAGGGGATTCTTGTCTCCGCTCTCCCAAAGGGTGTGGATGACTGCGGCCATGAGCCGAAGCACCCCGCGGGTGCGCTGGAACTTCAGGAGCGTGGACCAGTCCGCGTAAAGCCGGTCGAAAACCTCTGGGTGGATGGGGTAGGCGGCCTTGAGGCGGTCCTCGTAGTCCGCTTCACGGCACTCTGGGGGAAACTCTTCCCGCTGGGTGCGATAGAGGTCGGCGAAGGCCCGGGCCACGACGTCTCGGGCTCTGAACTGGTCGGGCTCGGTGAAGGGCTGAAAAAGACGGCGGCGGACGATCTCGAAGCTCTCCTCCGCCGATGCGGGACGCCACGATGCCTCTACCCGACCGATGACGTTCCGCAGACGGTCCAGGGCCTCCCGGCCCCGGAGGCCTCCCACCTCGGCGTCCTCGGTCTGAGCGTGGGGCGATCCTGGACCTTCGGAGGCGGGCAGACTGATGACCACCAGGCAGCGTTGGGCGGCCCGCGCCGACTCGGTGAGGGTTTGGGCAAATGTGAATTGGGTTTCGAAGGAGCCGCCAGGGAGGTCAGCCGCATCGTGGAGCTGGCGGGCGTAGGCGACCCACTCGTCGATGAGCACAAGACAGGGCCCATAATCGTTGAAAAGTTGCCTGAGCCTGTCTCCGGGACTGGTGGCTTGCTCGTCGTCGGCAGCAACGCGGGCATAGGCTTCTGGTCCTCCAAGCTGCCATGCCAGCTCACCCCAAAGGGTGCGAACCACCGTGCCGTCGGGTTTCGTAACGGGGTTCCCCGGAGAGATGCGGTTTCCTACCAACACCACCCGCCGAGCCCTGGGCAATTCCCTGAGCCCTGTTTCCTTGAGGACCGACTCCACCCCTGGCAGTTCCGTGGGGTTCCGGTCCGAGAACAGGTGATACAGCGCCAGCATGGAGTGGGTCTTTCCCCCCCCCGAAGTTGGTCTGGAGCTGCACCACCGGGTCACCCCTCACCCCTGAAAGCCGTTCCACGGCACCCACCAGCAACCGCTTCAGGCTCTCGGTCAGGTAGGTTCTCCGGAAGAACTCCACGGGGTTACGGTATTCATCGGTCCCTTCGCCCAGGTAAACCTGCCAAAGGTCGGCAGCGAACTCCGCTTGCTGGTACCGTCCTCCGGCGACGTCAGGATGCGGGGTGATCACCTCCCGCCAGGGCTTGAGCCCACCCGCCGCTGCGGCCTCGATGAGCGACCCGC
>JAUQOX010000108.1 GCA_030550695.1 Gemmatimonadota bacterium
AAGCCCTGAGGGCCTCCTCCGCCTGGGCAAGCTCTTGGCGATAACGTTCCGCCTGGACGCGCAATTCTCGGGCTTTGAACCCCGCCTCCCCGAGTTCGACCTCGGATTTGTATCGTCGATACTCACGCACCAACGAGTTGACTACGGCGGCCGCCAGCTCACGATCCGGATGCAGGTAGGAGACTTCCACCAGTCTCGATCCTCCATCCTGGCGGCGGACCCGCACGCCTTTGATAAGCTTCTTCACCGCCTGGTCCCGTCGAAGGACCGTCACCCTCAACCCTTTTGGCAGCGAGTCGGGATGGGACGGTACGACACGAAAGCGATACCCCTCCCAGGCCACCGTGTCGCCGGCTCTCACCCTCCCCAGAAAGATGCGGTCACCCTGTCGCTTCTTGCCCGAGATTTCGTAAAGCCCCTGCTCTCCAGATCTCAGTTCGATGCGCCCCTCCAACTCCGGATTCCCGCCTTGTAGAATGTCCAGCACCAGCCGCCGTAGGGTTGGCGGCTTCTTGAGTTCCCACATCAAGAACAGGCTGTCCACCACAGCCTCGGCCAAGCGACGGCTCCTCAAGATCCCGATCTCGGTCTCGAGTTCATCCCGACCAAGACCCAGCACCCCCCCCCCGGGGAGTGCAGCCATTCTTCGGGCAAGGGAGGATTCCCCCGGTGGGTCCATGATCCGTAAGACGGCCTTCCCCTCGTACCTAGGAACCGTGGCCATGCTCCACAGCCCGACTCCCATCACAACCGCCACGAATATGCCCGACATGAGCAGCCAGCGCTCGGCGAGGCGCCGGACGAACACCCGGAGGGTGATCACCTCCTCTTTCACGCCCCCCCCCTTCGAGGCACCTTTGACATGCTCAGACGAACTGTCGTATTGGCCACATCCACTCCTTCTGCCCGCCCCGTGGCCGGGTCAGGTTGGAAGGTTTGGAAAAGGTAATTGATCCGGACCCCGGTCCCGACTTCGAGATTCAGCAGCCAACCCACAGACTCCACTCCTCCCCTCACCCCCCAAAACAGCGAGACATCTTCTCGTTTGGGGGGAACCACGACCGGGAGATATTGGGCACCAGCGTCCCACCGAATCCGGCCCAGGAACCCTCCCACCTGCCAGCGGCGGTGAAGGAGGTCGAAGGCGAGCCACTGGGAAGAAGCACCCGGCCCGATGGCTGCCCCAATGACCTGGCCTCGATGGGTGTAGCCTTGCGGTACCGCCCGCGACGAGTAGGTCGCGGGCGTCTTCCGGTGCCGCCAGGTGGAGGCGGGCTCAAGGTTGGTGATCTCGCCCTGAACCCGGAGCCGTCGCCGCTGATCGCCCCCGCCCACCCACTGCAGCCCGACGGTATAACCCTGGGAATGCTGGGGGA
Organism: Gemmatimonadota bacterium; assembly: GCA_030550695.1. Lineage (GTDB taxonomy): Bacteria > Gemmatimonadota > Gemmatimonadetes > Longimicrobiales > Gaopeijiaceae > JAUQOX01. The sequence goes on from JAUQOX010000108.1 coordinate 1,377, forward strand.
ACTGGAGGAAATCCCGAATCCCCCCCGGCTCCTCGAACCTAGCCCACTCGGCCCAGGCGTCGAAGCCCACATCAGGAAAGGTCCAGCGTGCGAAGAGACCGAAGATCTGGTCCTTCCCCGACCCAACCTCCGGCAAAGGAGTTCTGATTCCCCACGGATCGCCTTGAATGTCCCACGCCTTCTGTCCCGGCCGCCCTACGCTCTTGAATACGTCCAGCGCTGCCCGCCACAGCGCCGATCCATGCTCCAGTGATCCCAACACCACCCGTGCCGCTCCCAGCGTCAAGCCGGGGTCGAACGAAGGCTGGATGGTCACAGCCATGCCGTTCAAGCTTCTCAGATCGTTGTCAGGAACCTCATCGAAAAAGTCGGATTCCCGCAGGCGGCCCAAGAACCAATGCGCCTCCACCCTACCCAAGGGCGTCGACCATGGGCCACCTGTCCGCAGAAAAAGGTGAGGAAAACCCTCCGCATGATTCGAGAGGAGAATGGCATTCCGGATTCCCGGACCCCACCAGATATTTTCCGTCCCCCCTCCCAAAACCACCGGCCCGAACCGAACGGCGACGCTCGATTGCCCCGGCAGCCAGGTGGCCAACGGCCTGTCGCCGAACCGCGATGGGAGATCGAGGGATTCTGGAAGGGGGTGGAAAGAATTGGCCCAGTAGTTCCGAGGCGGCCGCCCGGCAGGGGGATAGGGAATGACCTGGAAAGGGCGATTTTCGGAGTACACCCATTCCGGGGCTGCGACCAGAATCGCAGGCCCCGCTTGCAGACGGAAGCCCAGCACACCTTGGACATTCACCCCTCTCCCAGCCCAGAGAGCGCCGTCATTGAAAGAGAAGGGGAGATCAGAGTTCCAAATCAAATGAAAGCTCGGAGCCAAGAACGTCAGGCCCCAGCGCCGGCCCTGCCGGGGCTCTTCTTCGGCCTCGAGCAGCCGAGAAGGAGTTCGGAGCAAGAAACCTCGGGTCGTCCGAAGGCCCAGAGTCTCTTCTACCCGCAGGCGATCCTCTGCGGGACTTCCCAAAAGGGTAATCCCTTGGAATCCCAGCGACTGAGACTGCACCTCCATCGGACAGAGGAGCAAGCGGCCTCCAAGGACGAGTCTCCCGAGACGCCTCAAGAATCCCTCCACGAGATCTCTCCGACCTTTCATCTCTTGGGGCTGATCCAAACCCAGGGTGGTGATAGGGATCGGGGGGCAGAAGAGCCGCAGCATACGAGGGTCCGGAGATCGATGAACTCCAGCCCCTGGCGCCTCGCCCCCTTGCTCATGTTAGGATAAATTTCCTGGAAACACAAATTCCCTTCCCTTTCGAGCCCCTCCGGTTCGACCATGCCGCAATTCGGCTTTCGAGGTCCGTCCCCCTTGTGCCCCTCCCGCTGGTGGGCCCGGTGTTTGCTGGCCGCGGGCTTGGCCGGTCTTCCCCCCTCCCTCCCCGCCCAGGTCCCCTTCAGCCCTTTCCCGGAGGCCGTGGTGGTGAACTCTCAGGGGGAACGATACCTGAGGGCCCTTCAACTCCTTGGCAAGGTCCCCGCCTATCCTTGGACCCTTCGCTATTTTGTCGGAGCCGAACTACAACGCCTGGCCCCTAGCCCCCAGGGCGACCACCCTTGGCGGGACCGCCTTGCCCCGATACCCGCGGCTGCTTCCGGTCCCCAGATCGGCCCGGCGAACTGGGAAGCGCAAATCCTCTTCAACTCCGCCTTTCCGGCAGGTGAGAACGACGGAGCCCTCTGGGCAGGTCGGGGATTCACGGTTGCGGCCTCCGGGGGGGGGTGGGGGCGGTGGGGCCCTCTGTGGGCCCGTCTCGGCCCCGAGATGTTCCTGACGCAGAACGCGCCTTTTCCCCTGGCTCCGAACGGACAGGGCGGTGAAAGGGTCTGGCAAGACCCCCTCGGATCAGGCATCGACCATCCCCAGCGCTTCGGAAGCGGACCTTACGGTCGCCTAGACCTGGGGGCGACAGCCCTCAGTCTGGAGGTCACCGGCCTTGTGTTGGGACTTTCCAACGAAGCCCAGTGGTGGGGCCCGGCCCAGCACTACCCCCTGATGCTGGGCAACAACGCCGGAGGCTTTCCCCACGCCTTCCTCCAGACGGCCCGACCTTTCGATCTCCGGTTGGCCCGCCTCCACGGGCGTTTGATTTCGGGGCGTCTGGATCAGTCGAAGTACTCGCCTGTCCAGCAGGGCGAGACGAGGCGCTTCGCAGCCGCCGCAGCGGTGGTGGTGTTACCCAAGGGCCTTCCCGGCCTGGAGGTCGGAGTCCATCGTTTCAGCGAGCGGATCTGGCCCCGGGGCGGAATCGCCCTCTCCCACATCCTGAGACCTTTTGCTACAGGGGTATCGGTGGACTATCGTACGAACGTGTGGGAGGAGAATCAGTTGGCAGGTGCCTTTTTCCGGTGGGCCCTACCCCCGGCCGGCTTCGAGTTCTATGGAGAGGTGATCCGCGAGGATTTTGCGCGTGACCTACGGCACTATATCGTCGAGCCCGACGACTTGATGGGACGGGTCTTCGGTTTCCAACGGGTGTGGGAGAGGACCGACGGGTCGGTGCTTTCCCTGCGGGGAGAAGTGGTGAGCTCCGAGGTCCACCACTCCGAACGAGGAGATAGATTCCGGGATGGACGTCTACCCCCCCGCCCCCTTCCCCGCTACCAGCACGGTACGGTACGCCAGGGACACACCCAAAGGGGCCAGATCTTGGCCTCCCCCACCGCCTACGGAGGCTCAGGGTGGACCCTCGGCCTGGATGTCTATTCCCAGAAGGGGCGCTGGAGCCTGGACGTTTCCCGAACGCTGCGGATGGACTGGCTCCCCGTTCCCCTCGAGCCCGACCAAAGGAATCTGGCCGATGTGATCTACACGCTCAAAGGGGAGTGGCTGCGCTTCCGGGGACGGAGCTTCTGGAGTGTGGTCTTGGCGCCGATGTGGAACCTGAACCGGAACCTCCAGAAGGGCGATGACGAGTTCAACCTCTTCACCGGGGTCCGGATCGGTGGCCTCTTGTGGCCGTGATCGTTTCTCTACCGGCTTGCAATCGCAACCACGATGCTGGTGAGCGACAGGAGAGCCGACACCAGGAAGGTGCTGTTGCGCTCCACCCAACCCCGGCGCCCCACGAAAATTTCATCTCCTGAGCGGACATCCAGCTCCCCCAAGGCGGTCTCACCCGGCACCCGGTTCAGCACTACCCGACCGTTCCGGATCAACCTCAGGTTCTTCAGATCCCCCTGGGGACCCGCACCACCGGCCAGAGCGATAGCCCCCAGCAGGCTCAAGGTCGGATCCACCGCGTAGAGACCCGGGGCCCTGACCTCTCCCAGGATATGCACCCTCCGGAGGGGAGTCAATCGAATGGAGGGGTTACGGAGTTCCCGACGGTACGCATCCAGAAGCTGCTCCCGAATCTCCCCCCAAGGGCGCCCTTCCACCAGGAACTCTCCCAAAAGTGGCAACACAATCTTCCCCTGGGCGTCCACATGGAAGTCACCGCTCAACCCCTCTTCCCGCCAGATTTCGACCCGAACGACATCCCCAGGCCGCAGCACGAGGACTTGCGGATCGAGAACCCCCTGGGCGTACAGAGGAATTGCCCTCGTTCCCAGCAAGAACACTAGCCACGAGAGCCGCACACCCATTGCTCACCCCTATCCCTTCGCCCGCTCAAGACCGGTAGAACTCCCTCACCGCCTCCGCCACCTCCTCGATCTGCCCCTCCGTAAGCTCGGGGAACACGGGCAGACTGAGAACCTCCTCCGTGAGGGTCTCGGTAACCGGAAGGTCTCCCTTCTTCCCTCCCAGGGAGGCGAAGCACTCCTGGAGATGGAGGCCCAACGGGTAGTAAAGCCCCGTGCCGATCCCCCTCTGCGACAGATAAGCCCGCAGCTCGTCACGGCGTTGGGCTCGGACGGTATATTGGTTGTACACATGGTAGTTGCCGTCCAAGACCTTGGGGGTCCGGATCTCCTCCACCCCTGCCAAGAGCTCATCGTAGAGGGCGGCGTGGCGCCGTCGGGCTTCGGCCCATCCTTCCAGATAGGGAAGTTTGGCCCGGAGAACTGCGGCCTGGAGCGCATCCAGACGGGAATTGGTCCCCACCCGCTCGTGGTGGTACATCTGCAGACCGCCATGGACCCGGAGTTTGCGGACGATCTCGGCCAAGCTATCGTCGAAGGTGGTCACCATCCCACCGTCCCCGAATCCCCCGAGATTCTTGGTCGGAAAGAACGAGAAGGCGCAGGCATCGCCGGCGGCGCCGGCAAAGACCCAGTCTTTGCCAACCTCTTCCGTTCCTTTGGACGAGGGGCCCGGGGCTGGTTCCGTCCCAACATCCCATTTCTGGCGCGCCCCGATGGCCTGAGCCGCATCCTCAAGCACAAAGGCCCCCCTCCTCCGCGCGAGCCGCAGGATCTCCCCCATGGGAGCCATCTGGCCGAACAGGTGGACCGGAACCACAACGCGGGTACGCTCTGTCCAGACGGCTTCAAGGCTCTCCAGTGTCACATTGAAGGTGTCGGGGTCCACATCGCAAAAAACCGGCCGAAATCCTGCATTCCAGACGGCGCCGGCCGTGGCGAAAAAAGTGAAGGCGGGAACAATGGCCTCGTCACCCGGTCGGGGGTCCAAGGCCTTGAGAGGCAGGAGAAGGGCATCCGTCCCGCTGGCCACGCCCACGGCGTGGGAAACCCCCAAGTAGGCCGAAATTTCCCTCTCCAGGCCCTCCACTTCAGGCCCAAGGATGAAGGCTTGTGCGCTGACCACCCGCTGCAGCGCCTCATCCACCACCGGCTTGATGGCCTGGTATTGGAGTTTGAGGTCCAAGAAAGGTACCGGCATAAGCGCATCCTGGGTTGGATCAAAGTTCAGGGGCAGCACCCCCCCGCCGGGGACCAGGATCGGAGGGAAAACAAGAGATGTTCTCCTCACGACCGCGAAGGCGGTCCAAAAGGCTTGTCCCTCGCCGCCCGAACCGAATCTGATCCATGCGTTCGGCGGCTCGCTCCGCCAGAGGAGAGGCCCCCGCCGGATCAACCCGCCCCACCTGCCGAAAAGCCTCCAGCGCTTCTTGGCACTCCCCCCGACGACCCAAGATCTCTCCCTTTTGGAAGTAAGCCATGGGCAGGAGGTTCCTAGGCTCCCCGAGCCGCAGGAGGATCTCCAGGTGCCGGAGGGCTTCCGTCTCGTCCCCCGCCTCCAGGCGCATCCGGGCCGTCCGGAAGGCGCAGTTTCCCAGCCGCCAATCCACCTCACCCTTCCGGGCCGGAGGGGCTTTTTCCCGGTACTCTTCGTAGAAGAGAGAGGCTCCCTCGCAATCTCCCACCTCCTCGTAGGCCACCCCCATCTCGAAGAGCAGATCCGGCGTCCGGGATTCGGGGATCAAAACCAAGGCGTCCTGAAAGTAGGGGAGGGCGCGTCCGAATTCCCCGGTCCCCGTGTAGTGCCTCGCAAGGGCGAGGGCCAGCTCCGGAAAACCCATACCGGGGCGGAACTCCAAAGCGGCTTCCACCGCCGCCGCCATGTTGAAACGGTCCCCCCTGGCCCAACTTTCACGGGCCAAGCGAGCAAAATCAGAGGCGGCCTGGTCCGCCCAGGTCGAATCCTGGCCCACCGCCTTCCGGTAATAGGCCAGGGCGTCGTCCACTCGCCGAAGCCGAAGGCAGACGTGGGCCACCCGGGCATAGAGGCTCGGATCCTTCCCGCCCTGGATTTCCGCCAGCTTGTACTCAGCCAGGGCCCGATCCAGGTCTCCTCGGGCGAAGGCCTCGTCGCCTCGTGCCATGGAACTCCCCTCTTCTCCCAGCGGCACACAGGCCGACGAAAAGAGGATAGACATCCCGAAGAGCCACAAGCGAACCCCGTGGTGCCCTCTCCTGAAGCCCTTGCCGGGCGCCTGGGCCCGGCATGGCGGGATCCCCTTCGCAGTCCTCATGACGGGCATGGGTTGCCTCAGCCTCTCGGTGCTCCCCCACGCTTCAGGAAAGTGAGATAGGCCCGGGCCCTGAGATCCCCGGGATCCTCCTCCAGGCAACGCTCCCAATGGCGACACGCGCCCTCGGCGTCTCCGAGCCGATGAAGAACCACCCCCAGGCGAACCCGGGCACCGGTGAACCGAGGGTTCTTTTCCAGAATCATCTCCAGTTGCTCCCGGGCCTCCTCCCAGCGGCCCATGCCCATGAGGGCTTCGGCGTACTTGCTCCGGATGTCCAGGAACCGGCCACGGATGGCCAGCGCCCTGCGGTACTGTTCGGCGGCTTCTTCCGGATGGTCGGCAACCAGGTAGAGGTCGCCGAGCTTCGCATGGGCGATGGCCAGCTTGTGGCCCACATCCGACGGAAACTCCCGGGAGTCGCGATGATCCAGCTCCTCCGCCTTCCGGAGGTCTTCCCGGGCGTCGTGAAAGCGGCCAAGTTCCTGGAGGACGATGGCTCGGTTCAGGTGGGCTTCGGCATAGGTGTCGGCAAGGCGGATCGCCTCATTGAACGACTCCAGGGCGGCCTCGGGGTCTCCCAACATGGCCAGACACAGACCAACCTTGTTGTGGACGTCGGGGAAGCCGGGGTGCTCGGCGAGGACGGCCCGAAAATCCTCCAGGGCTGCGCGGTAGTCAGCCCGCTCCCAGGCCGCTACCCCCCTCTCGATGCGCTGGGCCACGGTGAGCTTTTCGTGTTCGGGCATATCTCGCGTCCTGGCGAGGGAAACACGCGGGACGAAACCCCTCAAGGTGCTACCCCTGAGAACCTAGCGGGGGCCACGGCGGGATACAACATCCCCCCGGCGGACCCGTCAGGTCTCACGGAGCCACCGAACAAAGGCCTCTACCCCTTCGCGAAATCCCCATCGGGGAGAGTAACCCCACAACTCGCGGGCTTTGGTGATATCGGCGAAGGTCCGGTCCACATCGCCGGGCTGGGGTGGCATCGGGCGCAGACGGGGTTCAACCCCCAAGACCTCGGACAGAACCTTTACCATTTCGGCCAGGGAAACCGTACGGCTCTCCCCCAGGTTGACGATTTCGTAGGACCCTTCCCGCCCTTCGAGCCAGTGCAATCCCCCCACAATCCCATCCACGATGTCGTCGATGTAGGTATAGTCCCGGCTGCTGCTCCCGTCGCCGTAGATGGGAATCTCCCCTCCGGCAAGCATCAAGCGGGCAAACTTATGGATGGCCAGGTCGGGGCGCTGCCGGGGACCGAAGACGGTGAAGAACCGTAGCGCCAGGCAGCTCATCCCATACAAGTGGGTATACGTGTGGCAGAGGAGCTCCCCCGCCTTCTTGGTTGCGGCGTAAGGGCTGATGGGGTGGTCCACCCGGTCGTCCTCATGGAATGGGACCTTACGATTGTTGCCGTACACGGAGGAGGACGAGGCGAAGAGGAAACGCCGGATCCCCCGCCCCTTGGCCCACTCCAGGAGCTGCAGGGTCCCGGCGACATTCACATCGTTGTAGAGGATCGGCTGGGCGATGGACGGCCGCACGCCGGCTCGAGCCGCAAGGTGGATCACCGTGTCCAGGTGAGGAGGAAGCGTAGCCAAGCAGGAAGGGGCTCTGATATCTCCCCGGACCAACAGAAAGCGTTGGTAACCCCTGGCAACTTCGAGATTCTTCTCCTTTGTGGAAGGGTCATAGAAGTCGTCGAAATTGTCCAGGCCGACCACCGTGTGCCCAGCTGCCAGAAGACGTTCGGCCAGGTGGGAACCGATGAATCCGGCCACC
>JAUQOX010000109.1 GCA_030550695.1 Gemmatimonadota bacterium
TGCATCGAATTAAACCACATGCTCCACCGCTTGTGCGGGCCCCCGTCAATTCCTTTGAGTTTCAACCTTGCGGCCGTACTCCCCAGGCGGGGCACTTAACGCGTTAGCTGCGACACCGAACATGTCTATATGCCCGGCATCTAGTGCCCATCGTTTAGGGCGTGGACTACCAGGGTATCTAATCCTGTTTGCTCCCCACGCTTTCGCACATGAGCGTCAGAACTGGCCCAGCTGGCCGCCTTCGCCACCGGTGTTCCTCCTGATATCTACGCATTCCACCGCTACACCAGGAATTCCACCAGCCTCTACCAGTCTCTAGCCCGCCAGTATCCTCTGCAATTCCGGAGTTGAGCCCCGGGCTTTCACAAAGGACTTAACGAGCCGCCTGCGTGCGCTTTACGCCCAGTAATTCCGAACAACGCTTGCGCCCTCCGTCTTACCGCGGCTGCTGGCACGGAGTTAGCCGGCGCTTCCTTTGAGGGTACCGTCAAGCGGGCACCCTATTTGGATGCCCGGGTTTCTTCCCCTCTGACAGTGGTTTACACCCCGAAGGGCTTCCTCCCACACGCGGCGTCGCTGCGTCAGTCTTTCGACCATTGCGCAAAATTCCCCACTGCTGCCTCCCGTAGGAGTCTGGGCCGTATCTCAGTCCCAATGTGGCGGATCATCCTCTCAGACCCGCTACGCGTCATAGCCTTGGTAGGCCGTTACCCTACCAACTAGCTGATACGCCGCGACCCCATCGTGAGGCGAGAGCTTGCAAGCAGAGGCCCCCTTTGATCTCCGCTTCATGCGAAACGGAGACATCATGCGGTATTAGCCCGGGTTTCCCCAGGTTATCCCCCACCTCACGGCAGGTTGGTCACGTGTTACTCACCCGTTCGCCACTAGGAGCAAAATGCAAGCACTTCGCTCCCCGTACGACTTGCATGTGTTAGGCACGCCGCCAGCGTTCGTTCTGAGCCAGGATCAAACTCTCCGTCGAAGAAAGCTTGAACAGCTCATAGGAACGCCGATGGAACCATCGGTCGTTCGGAATCTACGTTGGAACCCCCCTGTCCTGACGGACAGGACGCAGGAGGACGTAGCGCCCCCCGCTCAGGGCCCGCTCACTTTCCCATGACCTCAATTGTCAATCAACCCGGACAAGAACCCCGCGACCTGACCGCCCACGGCCAGGCGGAGGATCCCCACAGCATGCTCATCGCTTGCTGGGAGCAATTATCTTAAGACTGGGTAACCGTTCTGTCAACGCCCCCCCAGCCACCCGTCCCCACCACCCTCAGGGTGAGCGACCGGACTCGAACCGGCGACCTCCAGGGCCACAACCTGGCGCTCTAACCACCTGAGCTACGCCCACCACGCCTCCAGGAAGGCCGGAGCCCCCCGCCGGCCCCCAGAACCTAAAAGGTAATCCTCTCCGGAGCTGGGGTAAACGGCAACCCCCTCCGACCCCACCACCACTGGCCCCCGCTCTGTACGCGCCCGCCAGGACTCGAACCTGGGACCCTCGGCTTAGAAGGCCGATGCTCTATCCAACTGAGCTACGGGCGCCCCCGGGCAATCCACCCGGCCGATCCACCCGGAACCCCACCCCCCAAAGGTATCTCGTGGAGGCCGAGCCGGGCCCTGCTGCGCCGACCCAAACGAAGTTATGCTCCTCCTGATCACCACGCCGCCACCGGCGGAATCCTACCCCCCCTCCCCTCCCCCGGCCTTCCGGCCATCACCGTCGGCCTCTTCCTGTTCCTCCTCGTCGTCGCCGCCCATGGCCCGCCAGCGTGCCACGAACTCATCGAGGCGCCTAGCCACCGCCCCATGGACCGTCCCCTCCGGGAAGGTTCCATCTTCCAGGCGGTGCCCGGCCTCCATCCCCGCCAGGACCGGCCAACCCTCTTCGACCCGGTCGATGGCCCAGACATGGAACTTCCCAGCGGCCACCGCCTCCCTTACCCCCCGCCTCAGGACAAGGTTCTCCACGTTCCTTCTGGGGATGATGACCCCCTGCTCCCCCGTCAGTCCCACCTCCTGGAAAGCGGCGAACACCCCCTCGATCTTTTCCGAAACCCCGCCGATGGGAAGGATGACTCCATCCTGATTGATGGCCCCGGTGACGCAAACGTCCTGGCGGATGGGGACCCGTCCGATGGCCGACAGCAGGGCATAGAGCTCCGCCGCCGAGGCGCTGTCCCCCTCCACCTCCTCATAAAGCTGGTCGAAAGAGAGGCTTGCCGACAGGAGGAGGGGTTTCGAGAGGGCAAAGGTTCTGCCGAGATAGCCGGTGAGGACAAGGAAGGCCTTGTGGTGGATCCTGCCGCTCATCTGGGCTTCCCGCTCGATGTTGATCACCCCCTCGGTACCCAGGTAGGCGCTACACATGACCCGGATGGGCCTCCCGAAGTCTTGGTCACTGATGCGGATCAGCCCGATCCCGTGGATCTGGCCTATCTCCCGCCCCCTGGGTTCGAACGAGAGGACCCCGCGCCGGATCAGGTCGAGCATTTCCCGGTGCGGCCGATTGTTCCTCCGGAAACGTTCCTCGATGGCCGTGTCCACATGATCTCGGGACACCGACACCGCCCCCGCTTCCAGGGCGAAGTGGGCGGCTTCCCGCACCAGATCCCGGATGGCACGGAAGCGGGTGGAGAGCTTGTATTGGTTTCCCGCCAGGCGGGAGCCCTCCTCCACGATGGCCGCCACCGCCGGAGCCTCGAACGGCGGCAACCCCTCCTTCCGGCAACGGGCCGCCACAAAGGAGGCGTACCCCTTCTCGGTGTCGGGGGTGCGGTCCATGTGGGGGGTGAAATCCACCTTCACCTTGAAAAGTTCATCGAACTCCCGGTCCCAGTGCCGCAGGAGGTAGTACGTCGTGGGCTCCCCAATGAGAATCACTTTCACCCGGAGAGGAATGGGCTCGGGCTCGAGGGTCTCCGTAACCATGAAGCCGAGATCCCCCGCGGGGTCTGCCGGCCGCAGCTCTCCCGTCCGGAGCGTTCTTTTCAAAGCTGCCCATGCGTGGGGGCGGCTCAACAGGTCCTCGGCATGCAAGATCAGGTACCCGCCGTTCGCCCGGTGCAGGGCGCCAGGGGCGATGCGGGTGAAGTCCGTGACCATGACACCGAAGCGGACCTGCCCCTCGATGCGCCCAAGGAGGTTCCACAAGGTGGGATTGGACTCGAACACCACCGGAGCCCCCCCCTTCCGTTCCCCCGGAACCAAGGGATTTACCCGGTAGCGCAGGAAGAAGTCTTCCCGTTCGCGGAGAGCTCTGTCTTCCCCCCCTTCCCCCTCTCCCTCCCTGGCCGTGAACCTCTCCCAGTTCTCCACGATGTCGGCCGCCATGGCTTCCAGGTGGCGAAGGACGGTGGGACTGTCCTGGTTCAGATCCCGCAGAACACTGAACCGGTGTTCCACCACACTCTTGGTCACCTGCCGATGGAGTTCTTCCACCAGATCCTCGGCTTCCCGCTGCAGCTCGTGGACTTTCCGCTGCACCTGGAAGAGCTTTTTGCTGAGTTCCCGGACTTGGGCCTCGGTGACCTCGCGCTCCTGGGGAGGCAGGGCCTCGAAGGCTTCCCGGGCCAGCGGCTCCCTTCCCCGGGCGGGCACGAGAACCACCCCGTCTTGATTGCCCAGAAGAGCCACCCGGGGGTTGCCCTCCACCTCGCGACGGAACTCCACCATCAGGGCGGCCGCCTGCCGGCTCCTTTCCTCGTAGATGGCCGCCCGCCGGTTGGCGACATCCTCCGCATCCAGGGCCTGAGGGATAGCCTTTCGAAGGTCGGCGATGAGGGCGTCCAGACGGGCTTGGAGGAGGGTGGCCTTGCCGGGGGGCAGCTCCAAGACCTTGGGGTGTCGTGGCTCCTTGAAGTTGAAGCCGTAGCACCAGGAGGGAGGGTTGGGTTCGCCCTTGGCCCGGGCTTCCAGCTCTTGGCGTACAAAGGTCCTCCGGCCCGATCCGGCCCGCCCCAAAACGAACAGATTGTAGCCCCGTGAAGGTATGGAAACCCCGAAGCGCAAGGCCTTCATGGCCTCTTCCTGGCCCAACGCCCCTTGCAGGGGCTGGACCTCCTCCGTGGTGCGAAACCCCAACCCCTCGGGGTCGCAGATGTGGTGGAGTTGGGAAGGGGAGAGTTCGGAAAGGGGAGACATTTTCGTATCCGGGTAGGAAAGCTGCAGATTCGCGTTCGCATCGTCGCGGCGAGGACGTGGCCTGACCCTCCCCCGCCCGTCCTGCCGACCCTCGGTCCGGGACCGGCCCGGCGAAACAACCCCTTGGCCGCATACGCGGCCCTTACATCGGGGCGCCGGGATGAGCTGCGCTTCACTCCCGAGATCCCGGCGAATCACCCCTTGGCCGCATATGCGGCCCTTGCATCGGGGCGCCGGGATTCGAACCCGGGACCTCCTGCTCCCAAAGCAGGCGCGCTACCGGACTGCGCCACACCCCGCCGTTTTCTTCAGACCTGCGCCGAGGGACCCACCCCTTTGACAGGACACCCCTCCCAGGAAGGCCCCTCCCGACCCGACCCCGGCCCCCCCGGCCCCGGTTGCCTCCGTCCCTTCGGAAAAATACCCGGCAACCCCGCCCGCAGGTAGGCTCGGACCAGGATGTCGGGCCTCAGACTTCCTCCCCGCCCCCGCATTCCGGACACGGGCAGATGCTTCGCAGGTAATCGAAGGCATAGAAACCGGTGTCGTGCCCGTCGCTCCAGACGAACTGCAAAGCGTACCTTCCCACCCAGTGGATGGCCCTGGGAAAAACGTCGTCCGGGACCTCCTCGGCCCGCAGAGTTCTGCGGCCCGAATACTCGTCCACACACCCTGCACAGGGGCACCGAAGACGGAGGTAGCGGGGCCGGTAGACCGATCGGTGGCCGTCTTTCCAGAGGATCTCCAGTTCGGTTCCATCCGGGGTCGGTCCGACCCGGCTCGGGCGGGAGGCCTGGGAGAAGCCCCCGAGGCGCGGAGGGCCGCTCATGGCTCTACCTTTTCTTCTTTTTGGGTCGTTCGCGACGCCGGGATGCTTCCCGGCTCCCCAAGAGCTGTTTCCAGGCTACGCAGAAGATCCTCGGCCATGGCGCGGAAGGCACGGCCGCGATGACTCCGCTCGTTCTTTTCCCTGGGGCTCAGTTCCGCAAAACTCCGTCCGGACTCCTCGTCCAGGATGAGGGGATCGTATCCGAATCCTCCGGATCCCCTTGGATTTTCGAGCACCCGTCCCGGTGCCTCACCGCGGAACACCCGGACCTCCCCCCCCGGCAGGACGAGAGCCGCGACACAGACGTAGCGGGCTCCTCTGCGGTCTCGGGGAACGCCTGCCAGCAGCGCCAGAAGATGCAGGTTGTTGGCCCGGTCACGGCCATGGGCTTCCGAGAGCTCGGACGGGGCGAAGCGCTTGCTTCGCACACCCGGCCCTCCATCCAGGGCGTCCACCTCCAGCCCCGAGTCGTCCGCCACGGTGGGGAGACCGGTCTTCGCAAAGTAATAAAGGGCTTTGGAGCGGGCGTTCTCCTCGAAGCTCTCATGGGGCTCCAGGTCCTCTTCGGCCGGGGAATAAGGCACCCCCGCCTCGTCCAGCCCTAACAGACGGACCTGGGGAAAATCGGCCAGGATATCCTGGATCTCCCGCAATTTGTCACGGCTACGGGTAGCTACGACCAGAGGAATGCGCTTCACCAGCCCAGCACCTTTTTCTGAAGACCGACGAGACGAGCGACCCCCCCCATCCCAAGATCCACCAGATCCTCCAACTGGCCTCTCGTGAAAGGACGGCCTTCCGCCGTTCCCTGAAGTTCTACCAGCTCGCCTCCCTCCGTCGCCACCAGGTTCATGTCCACCTCGGCTTGGGAATCCTCCAGGTAGTCCAAATCGAGCACCGCGGTTCCCGACCAGATTCCGACGCTCACCCCTGCCACAAGCTGGCGCATGGGGTTTCGGGGCAACTCCCCCAACCTGACCAGTCCTTCCAATGCCTGAGCGAGGGCCACCGCGGCCCCCGTGATCGACGCAGTCCGGGTGCCGCCATCCGCCTGAAGAACGTCGCAGTCCAAGATCACCGTCCGCGGACCCAAGTCCTCCAGGTCCACCACCGCCCGGAGGGACCGCCCGATGAGCCTCTGGATCTCCTGCGCCCGGCCCCTCCCCTGCTCCCGAGGCGTCCGGACAGGGGTTGAGCGGGGGAGCATCCCGTACTCGGCCGTGGCCCCCCCCCCCCCGGAACCGCTGCGCCATGGAGGAACCCCTTCCTGCACCGATGCGGTGCAAAGCACCCGGGTTTGCCCGACGACGATCAGACAGGAACCCTCCGCAAACGGAGCCACTCCCGCCTGGAGCTCGACAGGGCGCAAATCCCATGGCCTCCGGCCGTCCTTCCTGGAATTCATAGCTCCCCGCCTCCGGAAACGTTCCAAATCCGCTGGAGCAGTAGGGTGGTGGACCTCCCCGGGACCAGGGGGACGATCTCCACCCGCCCCCCCAAGCCTTCCACCACCTCCCGGCCCACCACTTCCTGCCGACGGTAATCCCCACCCTTGACCAGCACGTCGGGGAGGAGGGAAGAGATCAGCCTGAGGGGGGTGTCCTCGTCGAACAGGACCACGGCGTCCACACACTCCAGGGCTGCCACCAAACGGGCCCGATCGCCTTCGGGCACCAGGGGCCGCCCTGGCCCCTTGAGGCGGGCCACGGAGCTGTCGGAGTTGATCCCCACGATGAGCCAGTCCCCCATGCCGCGGGCTGTTTCCAGGACTTCCACGTGCCCGGCGTGCAAGAGGTCGAAACAACCGTTGGTGAAGACCAGGATTCCCCCTCTAGGGCGCCCGAAGCGGGTGGCAGCCTCTTCGCCGGTCAAGATCTTCGAGGCGCTGCTCCGGGGCGCCATACGTTCCCTCCTCCTTGGCCATGTGGGGCCCGCCGCCGCCAGCCTAGAACCAACCTCTCCCGCACCCCCGTTCCGCCGACGCCCGTCGAGCCCGGGGAGCCTCGGCCCCGACCGCGTCGTTCAGATCAGGTAGAAAATAAGATATGCCGCCAAGAGAACCGTCACCCAGAGAACCATGGCGCTGGTCGGCCAGTGCCGGGCCAGTCTCCCCGTCGGCCCCAGAGCCCTTTGGGCCAAGCCGTCCAGGTGATGGACGGTCCGCCCGGCCACCCGGCCCAAGGAGGCTCCCAGGAACTGCAAGCTCCGGGCGCTAGCGGCAACCATCGCCGGCCCCAAGCGCCGGTAGAACCAGTCCCAGTCCAGGGAGATGGTCAAGGAGCGCTTCATGGCGGGGAGCATGACAAAAAAGGCAAGACCGGCGAAGAGCAGCAGCTGGAACTGGCCCACGAGATGGGGCGCCGTGTAGGGTTGATAGGTCACCGGGTAGGGGAGGATCCGATACAGGGGCTCAGGAAGCACTCCCAGGAACAGACAGAGGGCGGCAAACAAGGCCATGGGCCACATCATGGACTTGGGTGGTTCAGGAGGGCGCAAGCCGGAATCTTTCTGGAAGAACACAAACCAGGGGAACTTGATGCCGGCATGGAGGAAGACCCCGGCCGATGCGGCCGTGAGGACGAACCAGACCACGGTCAGGTGCTGGTCGGCAGCGCCCTGTGAAATCATGGATTTCGACACGAACCCCGAAGTGAAAGGAAAGGACGAGATGGAAAGAGCGCCTATTCCCCCCATGACGGTGGTCAGGGGCATGGTTCGGAAGAGCCCCCCCAAATCGGTACAGCGCCTCCTGCCCGTCACATACAACACGCTTCCCGCAGACATGAGAAGCAGAGCCTTGTAGATGATATGGGTGAAGGCGTGTGACGCGGCACCGTTCAACGCCATTTCGGTGCCGATTCCGACTCCGGCCACCATGAAGCCCACCTGGTTTACGATGGAGTAGGCCAGGATGCGGCGCATGTCGTTTTCCAGGAGGGCATAGACGATGCCGTACAACGTCATATAGAGCCCCACGTAGATCAGCAGATCCACGCCGGGGAAGCCGACCAGAAGGGCGTAGACGGCTGTTTTGGTGGTGAAGGCCGACAGGAAGACCATTCCGCTGGGACTGGCTTCCGGATACGCGTCCGCCACCCAGGCTGAAAGCGGAGGAGCCCCGGCATTGAGGAGAAAACCTGCCAGGATCAGGGCATTGGAGGGCGAATCGAGTTCCATGGCTCCGAACTCAAGAGACCCTGTGCCGAGAAAACGCCCCGTGATCCCAGCCAAGAGGAGCACACCACCAAGAAGGTGTACGGAAAGGTAGCGGACGCTGGCACCGTAGGCCTTGGGCTGATCCGACGCCCAGAGGATGACCGTGGATCCCAAAGCCATGAGTTCCCAAAAGACGAAAAGCGTCAGGAGGTCTCCGGCGGTGGTGACACCCAGGGCGCTTCCGGCGTACACGTAGGCTGCCACCAATTCCATGGGCCGGGCTTGCCGAAGGGCAAACCACCCGCCGGCGAACGCCATCAGCGAGAAGACCGTCCCGAAAAGCCTCCCCTCCCTGGTCCATTTCACCGGGAGAACCTCGAGGCCCCAAAGTTGCCATGACCATCGCGCGTCTTGAGGCAGGAGCCAGACGAGCGCCAAAGCCACCAGGGGAGCCGTGATGACGACGGCTGTGCGATACCTCCCGCGGGTCAGCGCTATGAGGAAGGCCCCCGCAAGAAGAGCGACGAAGGGAGGAAGTGCCGGCATCAAGACTTATCCTCCTCGTAGTAGGACTCCGGCCGTTTCACCAACCAGCCGAGTGCCTTGGCGGCCAGCACCATAAGAACACACGAGAGGAAGCCGTACCAAGCGAAGAAAGCAAAGGTGCCGTCGATGCCGAAATGCGCTTCGTGCTGGATGAAAGCGTCCGCGGCGACGGAAAGAAGGAGAAGTGCGCCGAAGGCCCACCAGATTTTCCGAAGGGTGGTCGGCCTTACCAGCCAGTGATCTGGCTCCTGGTGCGGAGCCGGCGAGCTGTTCGTCATGGCATCTGTTGGGACACGAACCGAGCTAGCGTCAGGAAGGGCTCCGGGAAAAAGAAGAAAAGCACGCTGAGAAAAGCCGTACTACAGGTTGCGGCCACCAACGGCCAGGGAGCCTCGCCCGCTGACCCA
>JAUQOX010000005.1 GCA_030550695.1 Gemmatimonadota bacterium
TTCTGTTCACCTTGTTGGGCCTCAACGGGGTGGTGGAGCACTTCCGGAGGGAACGTCTTACCGCCTGGTACATGCTGGCCCTCTTTGCGACTCTGTCCGTGGGCTTGGTGTACTACCTGAACTTCAAGTACGGGTACTCCCTCCAGAGCCCCACGGGCGATCTTCGTGCCCACGAGGTCCGTGAGCGCGACTACTTCTTCCTGGTGGGGTTTTCCGTCTGGGGGCTCTGGGCGGGGATGGGGATCGCCGCCTTGTGGCAACGGGCGCGCCGCTGCGCCAGAACACGAGGTTGGGGGGGGACGCCGATCCTGGGCCTGGCCCTGTTGCCTCTCGTATTCAACGCCTCCTGGGCAAGTCGTTCGGGGGACTACTCAGCCCGAGACTGGGCTTACAACCTCCTCATGAGCGTAGAGCCCTACGGTGTCCTGTTCACCAACGGAGACAACGACACCTTCCCCCTCTGGTACCTGCAAGAGGTGGAGGGGATTCGGCAGGACGTCACGGTCATCGTCACCTCCTACCTCAACATCGACTGGTACGTCCGCCAGCTCCGGGGGCTGACCTCCCCCTGCCGGCCGGGTGTGAGTCCCGGCGACGATCCCACCCGGATCCTTTGCCAGCGCCCCTACACCCCCCAGGGCTCCCCAGGCGCGGAGTACACTTCGCCGGAAGGGGCCCACACCGTGCGGGCTGCCGGCAAGGTGCCCTTGGTGATGAGGGGGGGGCTGCCCCAGCCGACCCGCTCCATCGTCCTCCTGGATGACGAAACCATTAGCCGGGTGGCGCAGGTTTCCGTTCCCCTGCGGGAGGACCGGACCGTGGACCTGGGCTCCGGAGTCACTGCGCTCCTCAAGGGCGGAAGCTATGTGGACCCCTGGCAGCAGTTCGCCCTACACATCATCAGCAACGTGCTGGCAGAACGCCCCGTATATTTCGCTTCCAGCGGAAACGCCGGCGAGATCCTGGGGCTGACCCCTTTCCTGGTCCGGCAGGGGCTGGCCTACCGCTTGAACCCCGGCCCCCCCGACCCCGCCTCCCAGCCCGGTATCGTCCCAATCCCGGCCTCCGTCCTTTCGGGAGTGACGGGAAGTTGGATGGACCTTGAGAGGACGCGGGCCTTGGCCTGGGAGGTTTTCCTGCATCGAAGCGGACTGCCGGAGGGTTGGTCGCGGTGGCCCGATCATGCGGTCCTGGGGGTGCCCAGCTATTACGCCTGGGTCCACTACGCCCTCTACAAAGCTCTGGTCACGGGCGGCGAGGAAGCCGAGGCCCAGAAGAACCTGGAGCGCGCCGAAGCATGGATCCGGCTCAGCCAGTGAGGGGAGGTGCCTCAGGGTCTCCGGCCCCCGCGGGGGGCTCCTCCCGGCCTGATTGGCTCAACGGATGCGGAGAACCCCGACCCCCGCCGGAACGGATCGTAGGGCGGAGACCCCCCGGAAGGGGTCCTCTCGGAATTCGAAGAGGGCGTCGAAATATTCGGGGGCGCGGTTCACCACCGACCCCCGGGTGAGGAGCCACACCTGAGGAATCCGGCTGAGAAGCCGGCGCAGGAGAAGGAGGGCCCGCACCTGGTCCTCTTCCCCCATGCGGTCGAAGGGGTCGCCCACCACCAGGGAGCCAAGGGGACTCCAGTCCTCCGCCAAGAGTTCCGCCAGAGCAACGCGCAGAGCCACCGCGGCCGCGGCCTTGTCCTCCTCCGCCTCCACCCCCGCCGCTCCACCCACTTCCACCAGGCTTACCCCCCCGTCCTCTTCCCGGACGGCGAAGCCCAAGATCCTCCCGCCGCTCAGGCGATTCAGCCTCCTGCCTCCCCGCCGCAGCAGGCGGCCCCGGGCTTCCCGGCGCAGGCTCCCCTCGACCTCCCGCACCTCCTCGTGGAGGATCCTGGCTTCTTGCCTACCGCCCCAACGTCCGGCCTTCCCTCCGTTTCCATGGTTCCCTCCTGCCCTACCCCCCTCCACCGATCTCCCTTCCCCCCCCCCTTCCCCACCCCGCAGAGCTTGCAGGCGCTCCCGAACTTCCTGGGCCCGGATCCGCAACTCGTCCCTCTCCCTGAGGCGCGAACGGGCCCTTTCGAGTCTCTCCGTGCAGTCTTCCAACCGGGCGTTCAACCGCCTCGATCGGGTTTCCAGGGCCCTCAGGTCATCCGGCTTCTGGCTCAGCTGCTCCAGGCGCCGCCGCCACCATTGGCCGTCCTGCACCAACCGATCCCACTCGTCCCGGAGCTCTTCCAACACGGCGCCCACCGTCTCTCCCAAGGGCCTGCGGCAGGTGGGGCAAGGACCGTCCGGTCCCAGGGACTCCAAGGTTCGAATCCTTTCCCGGATCTCCCGGGCACGGTCCCGATAGGCCCGGAGGTGGGTCTCCGCATCCTGCTGCTCCCGCAACCAAGCGGTGGTGGCCGCCTCCAGTTCACCCGTAACCTCGGCCGCCTCTCCCCGTACCTCCCGCAACTCCCCTTCGAGAGCGCTCACCTCCTGGGGAGCATCGGCCAGGGCTTTCAACTGGGCCTCCAGGTCCGCCAGTTCCGCTTCCAGCCTCAGACGCTCGAAGTCCGCCTCGGTGAGGGGACCAGGGGGGCCTTCCGTACCCAGCGCCGGAAACTGGGCCTTCAGGCCCTCCAGGACCCTCGCCAACCCCTCGGCACCCCTGGCCCAACTCAGGACCGCTACGCTCCCGTCGATCAGGGCCTCCAGGGTTTCTCCGCCGATGCCGCACCAGGCCAGGGCCAACCCCTCCGCCGGGAGGCCCCAGGGAGGAACGCTTTCCTGTCCTCGATCGGCCACCACCCGACCCCCCCCATTTCGGATCCAGAAGCTCTCGCCCCCTGCTCCCCCCAGACGCACCACGAGCTGGGCCCCCGAGGGCAGCGCCAGACCCCGTCGTCCGCCGGGGGGCCTTCCGCCCACCCCCACAAGAAGGAGGTGCTCGAAGGCCTGCAACACCCTCCCGTCTCCCCCAACCCACCCTACGAGTCCCTCCCGGGTCTCCAGGCTCAATTCCCCGAAAAGGGGGAGCCCCGACCCGTGGAGTTCGCGGATCAACAGGGCCTCCTCTCTTCCGCCACCCCCTTTCGTCCCTTGGGAACCGTTCCAGCCCTTTTCCAAATCTTCCAGCAGGGCCAGAGCCGCGAGGCCCTCTTCCCCCCTGGAGCGCAGACGCTCGCGCACCACCCGTAGCGCGTGGCCCCGATCCCGCCCCACCAAGGGAAGGGCGTCCTCCTCGGCCATCCCCTGGAAGTCGTCCACCTCGATGGCCAAATGCAATGCCTGCTCCAGGAGAGGTTTGAGAACCGCCTGGCCCTCCCGCCGGACTTCTTCCGGGGTCAAGCCTTCCACCCGGACCCGGACCAGCTTGCCGTCAACCCCGCCGGGGACCTCCGCCAGAACCTCCTGAAGCTTTTCCCGGAGCTGGATTCCCCCTCCCCGGGGCAACCGAAGGGGAGCCAAAACCACCACAGCGCGCCCCCCTACCCGATGGAATCGCCACTTGGCCGACTCCAGGTCGAAGCTCACGTAACCCTTTTCGAGGCCCGCCTCACGCCACGGTTCCGGGCCCACCCGTTCCAAGGAGCCCGCATAGAAGGCCCGGGGGGCCACTTGCCGGAACTGGTGTTGGTAGCCCAGAGCGGCATAGTCCCAGGGCCCCAATTCCAAGGGAAGGCCGGGACCCGGCCCCGTACCGACATCGGCATACGCCAACAGCAGGTTCCACCGCGCCTCGGGGCGGGGTTTGATTTGGGGGTAGGGTCGCCGGGAGAGGGCGCCGTCGGGAAGGCACACCAGGTGGGTGTCCAGCTCGGGCAGGTGGAATGCGGCCGCCGTCTCCCCCACCACCTCCACCTGGGGGAGGGGTCCGAGGGCCGCCAAGGCCCCCAGCTCGGGAGGGGCGACTCGAGGGATATCCCGGGCCCCCGCCACCAGAAAGATCGGCGTCTCGGGAAGTTCCGCCCTCAGGGCTTCCAGCCCCCGGGTGAGGGTGACCAAAGCGCCGGGCGGTGGGTCGGGCCGGTCGAAGACATCCCCGGCCACCAGCAGGATCTGAGGTCGGAGGCTGACGATCCCCTCCAAAGCCCGCTGGAAGGCGCCGGCCACATCCCCTTCCCGGGTGTTCCTCCCCCCTTCCACCCGCCGGTAGGCGCGGTGGCCAAGATGAAGGTCAGCGAGGTGAACCAGAAGCATCTCGTGTTCCTCGGCAGCCCGTGGGGGCTACCCGCCGAACCTTCGGTCCCCTTCTCCCCCGATGATTCCCAAGCGGTCCTGACGGCAAGGGATTTTGCCTCTCCCGAATCCGGGCGGTTAGCTTAGTGGAGGCCACAACGACAAGAATCGGTCGGCCCGCCCATGGAAAGCCGCTGGGGGCCCTGAGGTTGAGGTTGCATCGAGGAGCCTGTCACCATGACCGGACTACCCCGCTGGCTGGCGGCGGTTGGCATTGTAACCGCCGCCTGGGGGTGCGACAACATTGCGTGGGGTGGGATCGAGATCAGCCTCCGGGGCCCTGCTGGAGACAGCCTCCCTTCCCGTCCCCCTCCGACAGACTCCGTTCCGCCCCCGGAGCCCCCCCTCTCCCTGGGTCCCCTGGTGTACGTGGCCTCGCGTACGGGGAATATGGCCGTCCTTTCTCCCCTCGGTGAGCTTGGGGCGGGAGGGTTGCTGTCCATCTTCGCCGGATCCGAGGGAGAAAGGGTCGCCAAAGCGGTCTTGGCGGAGCGGATGCGCCCCGGGGCGGAATTCGTCCTCCTCAGTCATGGTCTCCGGGTGGGCACCCTGACCCTGGCCGCCGAGGGGGCGGAGGTGAGCAGGGAGAGCTGCCTCCCCAGACCCCGGGCCCGGGGGTATTTGGAGCTGGTTCCGGAAGGGGCCGATCTGCAGCGCTTTATGGCTCTGGAGAAGGAGCGCGCCAGGGGCACGACCTTCGGCTTCCGGGGGCCCTTGCGGGACCAGTACGAGCACCGCGCGGCCTCCTTGGCATTGGCCGCCGAAGCCATTCGGAGTGTGGGAGCCCCTTGGCCTGCCGAACTTCGGGAAGCCAGACAGGAGATCCACCTCGTTCCCCTGGCCGGGAAAGAACGCCCCTGGATCTTGGCCACCTTTCTTTACCAGGATGTGGCCCAGATCGGTCCCCCTGGAGGCAGGGGGGCGTACTCTCTTCTCGTGTTGGGTGAGCCCCAGCTCGAGGGTTGGAGGTTGGTGTACTCGGGCTACCGCCCGGTGGCCTCCCGGGGAAAGGGAGTCCCCCGTTTCTTTGCCGCCTCCGACTGGGACCAGGATGGCCAGATGGAAATCGTGCTGGAGATCCTGGGAGAACGGCACCGCTGGTGGGCAGTTTTGGGTCAGATCCAGGGCGCTTGGGACACGATCTTCGAGGATCCTTGCGAGGCGCCCCCGGACCGGCCCTGACCATCCGGCCATGGCTTTGCGCTGCCCGGCTCTCCGCCCTGGCTGGCCCCTCGGAGGCAGACCACGCCCCCCGGCGAGGTCCTTCCTCGGGCCGGTCCTGGCTCTGGTCTCGGGTTTCCTGGGCGGGTGCGGGGGTTCCGAGGGCACCGGAGGGGCAGGAACCCGAAGTCCGGACCACAGGGCACCCCTTCCGGCCCCGGCCGAAGGGATCCCGCCCGAGGGAGCGGGCAAGGGGGTTCGGATCGCCGACGCCGGCGGACGGATTCTCGAGCTGGCCCACCCCCCCTCCCGGCTCATCTCCTTGGTACCCTCGGCCACCGAAACCTTGCTGGCCCTGGGTGCCGGCCACCTCCTGGTGGCCCGTACCCGCTACGACACGGCTTCGGCTTTGGCGCATCTCCCCTCGGTGGGAGGGGGATTGCACCCGAGTCTGGAGGCCATTGTGGCCGCAGGACCCCAGGTGGTGGTGACCTTCGCCGGGGAGACGGATCCCGTCACCGCCGCCCGGTTGGAAGCCGCAGGGATCGCGGTCTTCCGCATCCGTCCCGAGAGCTTGGGAGAAATCCGCAGGACGATTCGGGATCTGGGCCGCCTGGTGGGGCGGGACGACCGGGCCGACTCTATCCTGGCTGCCCTGGACCAAGAGCTGGAGGCGTTGCAGCGCCGGCTCCAGGGGCGTCCGAAGGTCCGAGCCGCGTGGCTCCTCGGGGGTCACCCTCCCTGGGTGGCAGGGCCGGGGAGCTACCTGGACGAGGTCCTCGGTCTGGCCGGGGGGGAAAACGTCTTCCACGACGCGCCCTCCCCCTACCTGCCCGTGAGCCTTGAGGAATTCCTGGTGAGGCGCATCGACCTCATCCTGGTGTCTCCCGGGGCCGACAGCCTCCTGACCCCCCTGCCCATCCCCCGGATCACCCCCCCCCCGGCCCTGGAGCGCCCCGGACCCGACCTGGCCCGCTGGATCCGGGAGTTGGCCCGCCTTCTCCACCCGGAGGCGTTCCTTTGACCCGGCGACGCTGGAGCGTGGTTCTCCTGGTGGCCGTGGCCGTTCTGGCGGGGTTCTCCGCGAGCATCCGCTTCGGAAGCGTGCACTTGGGAACCTCTGAGGTCGTGCAGGCGTTGTTGGGAGGTGGAAGCGACGTGCAGAGGACGCTGGTGTGGGGCTTCCGCCTCCCCAGGACCTTCTTGGCTTTCCTGGTGGGCGGCAGTCTCGCCATTTCGGGGGCTGTCCTGCAGGCCCTTCTCAGGAATCCGCTGGCGGAACCCTACATTCTCGGGATCTCCGGGGGGGCCGCAGCGGGTGCGGTATTGGCCCTGGCCACGGGCGCGGCGGCCCTGGGCTCAGGTTTCCTTCCCGGTGCGGCCTTCGCCGGTGCCCTTCTGGCCATTCTTCTGGTTTTCCAGGTGGCGTCGGGGGTGAACCGGCGGCTCGACGTGAGGGTGCTCCTGTTGGCTGGGGTGGTGGTGGGGGCTTTCTTCAGCGCCATGGTGGCCCTGGTCCTCACGTTCGCCCCGGTTCGGACCGTGCGAAGCGCGCTGCTGTGGATGATGGGGAGCCTGGCAGGCGCGGGTTGGACCGAAGTGGCGGTTCTCTCGTTCTATGGCCTCCCCTCGGCGCTGGTCCTCATGGCGCTGGCCAGGCCCTTGAATGCCATCTCGGTGGGAGAGGAAACAGCCCGTTACGTGGGGACCCCGGTGGAAACCACGAAAAAGATCGCCTTCGGTGTGGCGTCGCTCCTCACCGCAACGAGCGTGGCGGTGGCAGGGGTCATCGGTTTCGTCGGGCTGATCGTCCCCCACGCGGTCCGACTGGGGGTAGGTGCGGATCAGCGGTGGGTCATTCCCCTGTCCTTCTTGGCGGGGGGAGGCTTCCTGGCCCTCGCGGATGTGGTCGCCAGGACAGCCTTGGCACCTTCGGAGATCCCCATCGGAGTGGTGACAGCCCTCACCGGCGTCCCCCTGTTTCTCGTCCTTCTTCGCCGGAGCCTGCCAAGGTGACCTTCGAGGTCCGGGATCTGGCCGCTCGCTACGGGAATGCCGGGCCCCTCGTCCTCCGGGGAGTGACGATGCAGGTGCCGGCGGGGTCTCTGTATGCCGTGTTGGGTCCCAACGGCTCCGGGAAGTCCACCCTCATGCGGGTGTTGTTGGGAGTTCTCCCCATGGAGAAGGGGACGGTCCGCATCGAGGGGAGGGATCTGAAACGGTGGGGACGGCGGGAGCTGGCCCGGACGGTGGGGGCCGTACCGCAGGTGGAGCAGATCGCCTTTCCCTTCACGGTGAGGGACTTCGTGGCCATGGGGAGGTACCCCCACTTGGGACCGCTGTCCCCCGAGGGGGAAAGGGACCGCAGAGCGGTGGCCTCGGCTCTGGAGCGATGTGAGGTGGCCGACCTGGCCCACCGGCCCCTCGCCACCCTTTCGGGTGGGGAGCTGCAACGGGTCAGAATCGCCAGGGCCTTGGCCCAGGAGCCCAGAGCCCTTGTTCTGGATGAGCCGACCGCCAATCTGGATCTGAAGCACGAGATGGCCATTCTCCAGCTGCTGCGGGCCTCGGCCGACGAGGGGATGACGGTCCTCCTGATCACCCACCACATCAATCTGGCCGCCCGTTTCGCCGACCGGCTCTTGCTTCTGCACAAGGGATCCGTGGCGGCGGAGGGAACGGCCACCCAGGTATTTCGGGAAGAGATCCTGGAAAGGGTGTACCAGTGGCCCTTGGCCGTTCGCGAGGACCCCCTCGCCAACGCCCCTCAGGTCATCCCCCTTCAGGCCGCCGATTCGACTTCCAGCCGGAGATCCTTGTAGCTCTCAAAGCGGAGGGGATCCACCCGACCCATTTCCACCGCCTGCCGCACCGCGCACCCCGGCTCCCGCAGATGACTGCAGCCCCGGAAGCGACAGCGGGTCCTCAAGGGGCGAAATTCCGGGAAGCACTGGTCCAGCTCCTGGACATCCACACCCCACACCCCCACATCCGAGAGCCCGGGGGTATCCGCCACGAACGCACCCCAGGGGAGCTCCACCAGGCGAGCTGCCACGGTGGTATGGCGACCTCGGCCTCCCCGGGAACTCAGTTCCCCTACCCTGAGGTTCAAGCCGGGGCAAAGGGCGTTAAGAAGGGAACTCTTGCCGACCCCCGAGGGCCCCAGCAGAGCCGACACACCCTCTTGAAGGACCTCCCGCAACTGGGGAAGTCCCTCCCCGGTGACGACGCTCGTCGTGAGGGTGGGGTAGCCAATCCCCCGATACAACCCAGCCAAGGCCTCCACCGCGTCCCGCCCCCCCTCTCCGCCCACCGCCCCTGGGGCCACCAGGTCCATTTTGTTCACAACCAGAACGGTGGAAAGGCGGTTCGCCTCTCCCACCACCAGGAGACGGTCCACCACGGCCCTTTTGAGGGGGGGAGGGGCCGCGGAAACTACCGCCACGAGGCGATCCACATTGGCCGCCACCAGGCGGGGATACCGCGCCCCCGCCCCCCGCCGCACCAGCCGGGAGCGGCGGGGGTAGAGCCCTTCCACCACCCAACTCCCCTCGGGGGTCGGCTCCACCTCCACCTCGTCTCCGATGACCACCCGATCCTCTTTGGAACCTCGCTTCAGGCGTCCCCTGAGGCGGGCCGTCACCCTGTCCCCCGATTCGAGGACCACCCGGTAGAGCCCTCCTACCGCCTCGTGCACCCGCCCCTTCACTTCACCGGCTCTCCCGCCCGGCGGTCCCGGATCTCCCAACAAGAAGGCCCGTTCCTCCCCGATCCGGGGCGAAACGGGCGGACCGGCCCCACAACCTACGGCCGGTGGCGAGGGTCCCCATCAGGCAGCGAACGACTCCAAGGCCGCTCCCATCTCTCCTTCCCGCAACCGGCGTAAGGCCCGGTCCCGGAGCTGGCGGATCCGTTCCCGGGTTACCCCCAACATGTTGCCGATCTCTTCCAGGGTGTGCTCCCGTTCCCCTTCCAGACCGAAGTACAGGCGCAGCACCTTGGCATCCCTGGGCTCGAGGGTGCTCAGGGCCTGGGAGATGGTCTCGGAAAGCAACCGACCCTCCACCTCGGCCTCGGGCTCCGCCGCCTCCTCGGCGATGAAACGCTCCACCAACTGGGAGTCCTCGCTGTCGCCGATGGGGGCATCCAGCCGGATCTCGGCGGCGTTCAGGGTCTGCAGCGACTCCACGAGCTCCGGGGTGAGGGCCGTGGCCACACTCAGCTCTTCTGCCGTGGGCTCCCGCTTCAGTTCCTGCTTGAGGCGCTCCTTCTCCCGGAAGATCCGGGCCAGATCCGAGGCGCGGTTGAGGGGCACCCGTACCGCCCTCCCCTGGTTGGCGAGGGAGGCGAGAATGGCCTGGCGAATCCACCACACCGCATAGGAAATGAATTTGACCCCCTGGTCGGGATCGAATTTCCGGGCAGCCGTGACCAGCCCCACATTCCCTTCTTGAATCAGATCCGTCAGGGAAACGCCGCGATTCTGATACTTCTTGGCCACGCTGATGACGAAGCGGAGATTGGCCCGGGCCAGCTCCTGGATGGCCTCCTCATCTCCCATCCGCGCTCTGGCACCCAGGATCTTCTCCCGCTCCGGGGTGATGAGCTCGTGCCGGCTCACGTCCCTCAGGTATTGATCCAGCGCCGACTGTTCCTCGGCGGACACCGAGAACCCGGCAAGGGGGTTCTTCCGCTGTTTCCGCTTGCGCCGAGTCCGGGAATCGGTTGTCACCGTCGCCATGCTTCCTCGATCCTCCGGGGGCCCTCCCCCGGCCCAGCCTCCGGCATGATACCAGGTTGTTCCGCGCCCAATGCTCCAGGAGCCGCCGCTCCCCGGCTCGAAGGCAGCCCAACCTTCGGCGAAAGGTCGAGGAGCCGGAGCGGATGGGCGAAGCTCCCAAAGCCCTTTATTTTAGAGAGGCAAGAGGCGCCTGTCAAGGTCTTTCTTCCCTCTTTTGATTTCGTCTGACCCCGCCGTCCAGCGGAAGTTCCCCCACCCCCTCGGTCCTCACCACCTCCATCAAGGCCTCCAGAACCGCAGGACCCCCTTGAACTCCCTGGAAGCAGAATACCCGCAACACCCGCGCCGACCGATACAGCTCCTCGGCCACCCTGGGCAGGTCCATGACGCCGGGAACACCGGCCGGACCCAACCGCTCCACCCTCCCCGAGCGCCGTTTCAGGAGGAGATGCAGGTCGAACATGGTCCCCTTGGCGGGATAGTCCACCACGACCTCCCCTTCTTCGGCCCCCAAAGCCCTGGCCAGGGCGTCCTCGGCCCGCCGCCGCCGCTCACCGCCCACCCCCAACCAGTAAGGAAGGGCCAAAGCCTGGGCATCGGCCCCCGACAGCTCCAGGACACGCTTGGGGAGCCGCCGATTTCGCAGGGCCGGCAGCCACCGCTCGGCAATCCGTCGCACCTCCGGACGGTCGGTGGCCGCCGCTCTCTTGCCGATCTCAACCAAGAGCTCCTCGTCGGTGGGGCCCAGGAGCTCGTCGGGGCAGATCAACCCCCAGCGTAGGGATTCCTCCACGATCCTCTTGTACAGGGCCGTCGCCGCCCGGACTCCATGGTGCCAGTACACGTTCCGGAACATCTGATACTTCGAGAAGAGGAGGGATTCCAGCGACGCCACAGCCTTCTCATGGACCCCGATCTCCCATCCCCCCCCCTCCGGGTCCTCCAGCAACACCAACCCCTGGAGGAGGCGGTCCACGTCCACCTCACCGTACGGGACCCCGCAAAACCGGGCATCTCTTTTCAGGTACTCCATCTTGTCCAGATCTAGGCTCCCCCGCACAAGGCCCGCCAAGGGAACCCGATAGGTTCCCCGGATGAGACCGTAGATCTTCTCCGCCGCCCCTGGCCCGAGGGTTTCCAAGGCCTCCTCGAGTTCCGGTGAAGAGAAGAAATGGGCACTGGCCGCTTCGTGGTCGCCGGGGATCTGCCCAGGCTCCAGCTCCTCCAGAGCGTGGGAGAAGGCGTAGTGGCCGATGTCGTGGAGGAGGGCGGCGAAGGGAATCAGATCCTCCCCTTCCCAGACCTCCGGGGGGACACCTCCCCGCTGCCGCAGGAAGCGGAGGGCCGTCGTGGCCAGGTGATACACCCCCAAGGCGTGGTTGAAGCGGGTGTGGGTAGCTCCCGGGTACACCAGATGGGCAAAGCCCAATTGCCGGATGTAGCGCAGACGCTGAAAGGCGGCCGTGTCCAGGATGCGCACCGCCGTGGGATCCAGGGAGATGTTGTTCCAGATGGGATCCCGAACGACCTTGAAGGAGCCGGAGTCTCTCATGAGCCGGAGACTAGGGGTAGGGCGGGTCCTGGGCAATGGTGTGAAGGGACGCCTGGACGAGGCAGCGGTTCCCCGGTAACCTTTTCCCCGAAGGAAAGGCGAAGACTGTGCTTCGTCGCACCCCCTCACCCCCGTCGTAGCCTGCCCTGGATGGCCCCTCGACCCGCCTGCGGACTCCTCGCCGCCCCCCGGCTGCGTCACCTCCGCGACACCGTCCGGCGGGAGGCCGAGGACCGCCCGGGCGTCTACGGAATGTGGGGGCCGTCCGGAGAGCCCCTGTACGTGGGAAAGTCCGTTCGCCTGCGGAGCCGGCTTCTCTCCTACTTCCGCGCCGAGCCGGGGGAGAAACCGTTCCGGATCCTCCGGGATACCCACCGGGTGGCCTGGGAGTACGTTCCCAACGAGTTCTCCGCCCTTCTCAGGGAAATGCGCCTCATCCAGCGGCACCGCCCCCGCTACAACGTGGTGCACGTCCGCCGACGGGGTTTCGTGTTCGCAAAGATCACGTCGGAGGCCGTGCCCAAACTCCTTGCCGTATCCCGCGCGGTACCGGACGGAAGTCTCTATTTCGGCCCCTTCCCCCGCCCGCGCTTCGTGGCGGAAGCCCTCCGTGACCTCACCTACGTGCTAGGTCTGAGGGACTGCCCTGGGCCTTTGAAAACCCCCTTTTCCGACCAGCTGGCTTTCCTCGAAGGCCTGAGGAGGCCGGGGTGCCTCCGCGCCGAGGTGGGCAGCTGTTCGGCCCCTTGCGTCGGCGGTTGCACGTCCCGGGAGTACCGGGAACGGCTGGATCAGGCCCGGAGGTTCCTGGAGGGGTCCGGGGGTGGGCTCCTCCTTTCCCTGGAAAGGGCCATGGAAGAAGCGGCGGGGAATCTCCGTTTCGAATACGCTGCGGCCCTTCGCGACCGCTTGTTTCGCCTGCAAGACCTCCATAGGGAGGTGGCGGATCTCAGAAGCCGAGGGGAAAGGCTCTCGTTCGTCTACCGCCTCCGTGGGTTCAGGGGGAGTTCTCGCTTGTACCTGATTCGGGGTGGACTCGTGGAAGCGGAGTTTCCTTGCCCGAAGGGACAGCGAGCCAGGGAGCGGGCGGCTCGGCTTGTGAGAACGATCTTCCAGGCGCCTCCCCGCCCCCCGGAGCGCATGGGGCCGGACGCGGCGGCCGAAATCTTCCTCGTGGCAGGCTGGTTTCACCGGCGCCCCAGCGAGACCACCCGCACCATGAGTCCCGACGCGTGGCTCGCAAGGTTCGGCCCCACCGAGATGGGTTGAGGAGGGCCGGGATCCAACAACCCCTTCGCGCCGCCCTCCAGGGGGGCTACGGCCTCGTCTCCGCCGGCGACGGGCGCCTACCCCTTGCGGCCCATTTCCACCACGAGGCGGAATTCTTCCGGGCTGACGGGCTGGACCGACAGGCGGGGCCGCCGAAGCAGCGCCATCCCGGCCAGCTGCGGCACCCCTCGGATCTCGTCCAGACCTACGATCCGGGGGAAAGCCTCTACGAAGGCCAGGTCCACTTGAAACCAACGAGGGTTCTCCGGCCGGCTCCGAGGATCGAAGTAAGGGCTCGCTGCATCGAAAGCCGTGGGATCGGGATATCCTTCCCTCACCACCCTGGCGATCCCCGCCACCCCGGGGGGGCGGCCGTTGGAGTGGTAGAAAAGCACCTCGTCTCCCACTTTCATCCGGTCCCGCAGAAGGTTGCGGGCTTCGTAGTTCCTCACCCCCTCCCAGCCCGTTACGCCATCCCGGGCCAGGTCCCGAATGGAGTAGACGTCCTCTTCGCTCTTCACCAGCCAATAGTTCTTCGCCACTGTGCCCCCTTGGCCCATGGCCTCTTCTGCTTTTTGACGGACGGCCGTCCCGAAGCGGGCCCGGTTCCCCTCCACCCCCCTCCTGACCGGGGACGGCCCGTACCCAGGCCCCTGGGATCCTCCCGTCAACGGGCGGGAAGAAGGACCTGTCGGGAGGCCGTCACCTCCTCCACCCGGGATCGGGAGAAAAAGACGGGGTGGTAACCGTCCCGGGCCCAGAGGTCGAAGAGATCGCGATAGTGCGGGTGATCCGGATGTCCCCCCTGCCCAGGGTTGTTGATTCCCAAGGTCAGATCCCAATTGCCGGTGTCCACGATGATCCGGAAGGAGGCCCCCGTGGTTTGGTTGTCGCCCGAGCCCGTCTGGTTGAGGGTGAAGCTGTTCCCTCCCCGGGGGGCCGGGCCCACCTCCAGCTGCCGGCGCCAATCCTCGTTCACGGCGCCGCTCAGGGGGTGGCGGAGAAGGATGTGCTTGTAAGCCTCCTGCCCGTACGTCCAGGACTCCACCCGGGCACCGAACCGGCGGACGAGTTCCCCCACCGCTTCCTCGAGACTTCGTACGAGCAGACTGTCGCGGGCCCGGAGCGGATCGGCCCCCAGGCGCCCCGGGGGCGCCAAGATCCACTCCATCTGCCTCGCCAGGGAAAGGGGAGCCAAATAGGGACGCAACTCAGGAGGAACCATCAAGGCGTCCAGATTTCGCCGAAGGCGAGTCTCCCAGGCTACATAGATCCCTGCTTCCACCGACCGCCGATCCAGGACGTAGTCCCAGCGCAGGAGCCTTCGACGAGCCTCCTCCACCAGGGAGTCCGGCGAGCTCAAGTCCGCCAAGAAAGGCACCAGGGTCCGCGCCGGCAAAGAGAGCTGATCGGTTTGAAGGCGCATCATGTCCGCTACGGTAAAGCGGCGGCCGCTCCCCAGGACCTCCACGGCTCGAAGCCAGCGAAATGGTTCGGACCATTCGAATCCGACGGCCTCGGGGAAAGGATAGCCGGGGGGGATCAAATAGTTGTTCGCCGTAGCCAGATACCCCTCGGTGGGGTCTCTCCGGTGAGGCTTGAGCCTTATGGGGAGAAACCCCTCCCATTCGAAACGCCCGTCTCCGGGTACCGGCACCAGCCCGCTCCAGTTTCGACGGATCGGAGCGATCCCCACGGCCTGCCAACCGATGGTCCCGTCCCGCCCCGCCCAGACCATGTTCTCGCCCGGGATATGCCACCAGCTACAGGCTTCGCGGAATTCTTCCCAATTCCGGGCCTGTCCCATCCGAAGGGAGGCCAAGTACGGCGCCCCGCCCACCTCCAGCCACGCCGCCCGGACCGCATAGGCTTTCCTCGCCCGAAGATCCCGGTACAAGACGGGACCGTGCCGGGTGTAGCGATGTTCCACCACCTCGGGCCGCCGGCCCTTCACGGGGATGGTATCCACGACCACCTCCATCCGCTGCCACTGCCCCTGGTAACGGTAGAGGTCGGCGTCGGTGGGGTGGAGGTCGTAGACGTACAGGTCTTCCGTATCGGTGGCGAACACCGTCAGGCCCCAGGCCCCGTACTCGTTGTGGCCGATGGAAACGCCCGGCAGGGCAGGTTCCCCCCCACCCACCACGTTCCATTCGGGTCCGACAAGGTGGACCCAGGTACGCAGGGAAGGGACTCCTTGGATTCGATGAGGATCGTTGGCCATGAGGGGGTATCCGCTGGCCGATAGGGCCGCCGACACCACCCAATTGTTGCTTCCCCCTTCCCCCTTTCCCTCCCCATCCCTCCCCCACCCCTGGCCTAGAGCCCCCTCTGCGACTTCTCGGGCTCCGTCCTCCTCCGGCCCGTCCGCCGACCTTCGAAACTCCGGGAGGACATCCTGGGGGAGAAAACGCACGGGGTTCCGGAAGGCCTCGTACAGTCGAAGGATGTCGTGCTCCAGAAGGTGCCGCCCGTCCAGTGCGGGGTCCAGGTCCATGGGAGGGTCGGGGGGGATCAGATACGCCAGAGCTTTCACCACCCCGGCCCCCGCCAACGCCACCGCCCGTCCGTAACGCACCTCCGCCGTCAGGTTGGACAAGAGGCCCTGATGGCGCGAGACCACCACATCGGGGCTCCAGAAGCCCGGCTGAATGCCCAACATCCGGAATTCCACCGACTGGAGGGAAGGGTTCCGCCGGACCATGGCCACATAGGCGTTCACCCCGTCCACGAACGCCCCCACGATCTCCTCTCCCCGGGGGTGGTAATGCCTCAACTCTTTGCGCAGATCGCCCCGGAAACGAAACAGGCGCCCACCGATGTCCCTGGACAGCTCCCGCTCGCCCAAGACCTCCGCCCAGGTCCCGGTAGCCTGGCGACGCCAGACCTCCAGCTGGAACAGCCGGTCCTGGGCAGCGCTCCACCCCTGGGCAAAAAAGAGGTCCCGCTCAGTCTGGGCGTAGATATGTGGAATTCCCCAGCGGTCCCTGAGGATTTCCACCGGCCGCACCAGGCCCTCGAGGCGAAGAGTATCCGCATGGCTGCTGAACGACGGAGAGGTATACCCCTGCTCCCGGGGTAGACACTTCCACCCCCACACAGGTTGCACCGGCAGCCCCAGGGAACCAAGGGCCAACACCATTCCGAGGCCGGACCCACGCCAAGGGTTCAAGCTCGCCACCTCCCTTCGCGGAAGGGCGGTCGTTCTTCCGGGACGGTCCCTTGCGCTACCGAATATCCGCAGGTGTTCACCGCAATCCACCCCGGCGGA
Source organism: Gemmatimonadota bacterium (assembly GCA_030550695.1). Taxonomy (GTDB): domain Bacteria; phylum Gemmatimonadota; class Gemmatimonadetes; order Longimicrobiales; family Gaopeijiaceae; genus JAUQOX01. The sequence goes on from JAUQOX010000005.1 coordinate 16,215, forward strand.
GCAATCAGCTCTCCCAGCCGTCCTTTCTCAAGGCCGCCTGGGCCGCCGCCAGCCGGGCCACCGGTACCCGGAACGATGAACAGCTCACGTAGTCCAGCTCCACCTCATGGAAGAACTCGATGGAGCGCGGCTCACCTCCGTGCTCTCCGCAGACGCCCACCTTGAGGTTCGGGTTCGCTTTCCGCCCCTCCTGGACCGCCATGCGGATGAGCCGTCCCACGCCCTCACGGTCCAGACTGTAGAAGGGATCCCCTTCCAGGATCTCCTTGGCGATGTAATCCGGGAGGAAAGAATTCACATCGTCGCGGCTGAACCCGTAGGTCATCTGGGTCAGGTCGTTGGTGCCGAAGGAGAAAAAATCCGCCTCCTGGGCAATCTCGCCCGCCGTGACGCAGGCCCTCGGCACCTCGATCATGGTGCCGATGGGGATCTCGAGGGTTCCTTTGTACCCCTCGGAGCGGATCACCTCATCGATGGTCTGCTCCACCAGGCCACGCAGCAGGGCCAGTTCCTTCCTGCTTCCGACCAAGGGGATCATGATTTCCGGCATGGCGCGGATGCCTTCCCGGCGGCAGTGGACAGCTGCCTGGACGATGGCGGTCACCTGCATCACCAGGATCTCGGGGTACGTCACCGCCAAGCGGCACCCCCGGTGGCCCAGCATGGGATTGGCTTCCTTGAGGGACTCCACTCGGGCCTGCACCTCGGCCAGGCTGATCCCCAGAGCCTCTGCCAGGAGCTCTTGGCGCTTGCGCTCGTGAGGGAGGAACTCGTGCAGAGGCGGGTCCAGGAGACGGATGGTCACGGGAAAACCCCGCATAGCGGTAAGGATTCCGATGAAATCCTCCCTCTGGAAGGGCAGGAGCTTGGCCAGAGCCCGCTCCCGGGCTGCGGTGGAATCGGCCAAGATCATCTCCTGCATGGCTTCGATCCTGCCCGCACCGAAGAACATATGTTCGGTGCGGCAAAGCCCTATTCCCGCCGCTCCGAAATCCCTGGCTCGCTTGGCTTCTTCGGGAGTATCGGCGTTCGCCCGGATCCCCAAAGACCGGAAGTCGTCCGCCCAGCCCATGACGGTCGCAAAATGACCGGAGAGTTTCGGTGGCGAGAAGGGGATTTCCCCCAACATGACCTCCCCCGTGGACCCGTCGATGGAAAAAACATCGTCGGGCCCAAAGCTACGCCCCCCGACCACCACCTTGCGCTGTTTGGGGTGGATCACCAGGTCTCCGGCTCCCACCACACAGCATTTTCCCCAACCCCGGGCCACCACCGCTGCATGAGACGTCATACCACCCGTGGAGGTGAGGATCCCCTCGGCGTGGTGCATGCCGTCTACGTCCTCCGGTGAGGTTTCCCTTCTCACCAGAATAACCTTCTCGCCCGCTTTCGAGCGACGCACGGCTTCCTCGGCGGTGAACGCCAGTTTCCCCCGGGCCGCGCCAGGCGAGGCAGGAAGGCCGCGGGTGAGGATCATGGCTCCCTCTTTGTCCTTCGCGGAAAAGCTGGGTAGGAGGAATTGGGTCATCGCCTCGGGGGGAATGCGAAGCAGGGCCTCTTCCCGGGTGATGATCCCTTGGTCCACCATATCCACGGCGATCCGCACTGCCGCCTGACCCGTCCGCTGTCCGCGTCGGCTCTGGAGCATGTAGAGCTCGCCGCTTTCCACCGTGAACTCCACATCCTGCATGTCCTTGAAATGCCCTTCCAGGACCCATTTCATCTCCAGGAGTTCTTCCCACACCCGGGGATTCCATTCCTTGACTTCCTGGACGCTCCGGGGGGTCCGGATTCCCGCCACCACGTCTTCCCCTTGGGCGTTCACCAGGAACTCTCCGTAGAGCAGGTTTTCCCCGGTGGAGGGATTGCGGGTAAAGGCCACACCGGTACCGGACTGATCGTCCATGTTCCCGAAGACCATGGCCTGGATGGTGACGGCCGTTCCCAGGTATCCGTGGAGATGGTTGATCTCCCGATACCTCACCGCCCGGGGAGAATTCCAGCTCCGGAACACGGCCTCGATAGCCATCTGGAGCTGCCGGAAGGGATCTTGGGGGAACTCCTCGCCCGTCTGACTGCGATAGATGGCTTTGTACTCTTCCACCAGTTCCTTCAGCCCCTCGGGCGGAACCTCCGTGTCTTCCATGGCCCCATAGCGGTCCTTGAGCCTGGAGAAGGCTTCCTCGAAGAGCTCGTGGTCCACCCCCATCACCACATCCCCGAACATGTGGATGAGACGGCGGTAGGCATCGAAGACCGCCCGCTCGTTGCCGGTTTTCCGGACCATGGCCTGGGCCGTATCGTCGTTCAGGCCCAGATTGAGGATGGTGTCCATCATGCCGGGCATGGACACCGCTGCCCCGCTCCGCACCGACACGAGGAGGGGGTTCTCTTTGGAGCCGAACCGCTTGCCGGTCTCCTTTTCCAGCTTGCCGAGGTTTTGCCGGACCTGGTCCATGAGGCCCGGCGGAAGCCTTCCCCCTCGGTCGTAGTATTCCGCACAGACCGGGGTGGTGATGATGAACCCCGGCGGCACAGGGAGCCCTAATGCCCTCATGTAGGCCAGGCTCGCGCCCTTGCCGCCCAGGATTTCCTTGGAGAAACGGGTTCGCCGGGAACCGAGTTTGCCGAAATAGTGGATGCGCTGCTCCGGAGGAACAGCACGGATCTTCTTGCCACGCCCGTTCGTCTTGGCGGGCTCCGATCTCTTGGCCACGACGCCCTCCCTCTCGAGGAGCTTCACCGAACAGAATCCGATCCCCGGCCCGGAGGGGATGCAAGGGCCGGGCCTTACCACAAGTTTTTCTGTCCGACAGGGTGCCGCACAAGGGGGGTTCCTGGGAAACAAAAGCCCCCACCCCGAAGGGCAGGGGCCCGACGTTTCTGTCGAAGGAAGGGCCCCGGCTCCTCCTCCGATCGTCCGAACCGAAGCGGCCGAAGGGAAGCCCCGGCACCCCGCCTTTCAGGACAGGCGGTGGAGGGCCTTTTCCCGCCCTATGGCATCCACCACGGCGATGGTGATCAGGTTCACCGCATCCTGGACCGTGCTTCCCCGTTGGAGGACGTGGACCGGTTTGTACATGCCCAGGAGCACCGGGCCGATGACTTCGGCTCCCCCAATCTGGCCCATGAGCTTGTAGGCCGTGTTGGCCGCCGCCAAGTTGGGGAAGACCAGGACGTTGGCCGGGCCCTTCAAGTCGCAGAAGGGGTAGAACTCCTGGATGAGTTCGTAGTTCACGGCCGAATCGGCCTGCATTTCCCCGTCCACTTCCAGATCGGGAGCCTGGGCCTTGATGAGCTGAACCGCGCGGGCCACCGTCTCCGACGTGGGGTGGCGCGCCGAGCCGAAATTGGAGAACGAGAGCATGGCCACCCGCGGCTCGACCCCCACTTCCCGGGCAAACCCCGCCGAAAGCAGGGCGATCTCCGCAAGGGTTTCCGCATCGGGCTCGATGTTCACGGTGGTGTCGGCAAAGAAGAAAAGCCGCCGGTCGGGGAGGGCCACCATGTAGAGGCCGGCAACCTTGTTCACCCCCTCCGCCTTCCCCACCACCTGGAGTGCGGGGCGGATCACCTCGGGGTATGCCGATTCGATACCGGCCACCATGGCATCGGCATCCCCTTCCCGCACCATCATCCCCGCAAAGTAGATGGAATGGACCATCTGATCCCGGGCCCCGGCCAGGGTCACCCCCTTCCGGCGCCGCCGCTGGTAGAAGGCCTGGGCATACTGCTCCCGCCGGTCTTCCTCCGCCGCGGGGTGGACGATCTGCACTCCGGCAAGGTCCACTCCCAGCTGTTCGGCCAGGGCCTGGATCCGGGCGGGGTTCCCCACCAGGATCGGTTCCGCCACCCCCTCCGCCACCACCCTTGCCGCTGCCCGGATGATCCGGGGGCTCATCCCGTCGGGGAGGACGACCTTCTTGGGGGCCCGCCGGGCCACCCCCACCATCCGCTGCATGACTTCCATGGCCGGGCCGAGGCTGGCCTTGAGCCGATCGCGGTATTCGTCCAAATCCAGGTGGAGGCGGGCCACCCCGTCTTCCATGGCCGCTTTGGCTACGGCCGGGGAAACGTAGAAGAGGACGCGGGGGTCGAAGGGCTTGGGAATGATGTAATCCTTACCGAATTCGATGGGCTCCCCCCCATAGGCCATGATGACCGATTCCGGGACCTCTTGCCTCGCCAGCTCCGCCAGGGCTCTGGTGGCCGCCACCATCATGTTCGGGGTGATGGCCTTCGCCCGCACATCCAGGGCTCCACGGAAAATGAAGGGGAACCCCAGCACGTTGTTCACCTGGTTCGGGTAGTCGGAGCGGCCCGTGGCCACGATGGCGTCCTGGCGAACCTCATAGACCTCCTCAGGCAGGATTTCCGGGACAGGGTTGGCCAGGGCGAAGATGATGGGATTGGGGGCCATGGACTTCACCATCTCCTTGGTCACCATCCCCGCCACGGAGAGGCCCACGAAGACGTCGGCCCCCTGCATGGCGTCGGCCAGGGTCCGGGCAGGGGTGTCCACAGCCCACTCTTCCTTGTACTGGTTCATCCCTTCCGTGCGGCCCTTGTAGATCACCCCCTTGGAGTCCACCATGAGGATGTTTTCCTTGCGGACTCCCAGCCGGAGAAAGTGGCGAGCCGACGAGATGGCCGAAGCCCCGGCCCCGCTGAACACCACCTTGATCTCGTTCAGCTTCTTACCCACAAGGTCCAGCGCATTGAGGAGACCTGCGGCACTGATGATAGCCGTGCCGTGCTGATCGTCGTGGAAGACGGGGATCTGAAGGGTCGCCTTGAGGGTCTCCTCGATTTCAAAGCACTCCGGCGCTTTGATGTCTTCCAGGTTGATCCCACCGAACGTGGGCTCCAAGAGCTGGCAGGCACGAATGACCTCCTTGGGGTCCTTCGTGTTCAATTCGATGTCGAAGACGTCGATCCCGGCAAATCGCTTGAAAAGGACCCCCTTCCCCTCCATGACCGGTTTGCAGGCCAGGGCTCCGATGTCGCCGAGCCCTAGGGTGGCCGTCCCGTTGGAAACCACGGCCACCAGGTTCCCCTTGGCGGTGTAGAGATAGACATCGTCAGGGTTCTTTTCGATCTCCAGACAGGGCTCGGCCACCCCCGGGCTGTAGGCCAGGGAGAGCTCCCGCTGGGTGGTGAGGGGTTTGGTGGGTTTGACCTCGATTTTTCCCGGACGCCCCCCCATGGTGTGGTATTCCAGGGCGTCCTGCTTCCTGATTGCCATAGCCTGACCGTTCCTTCCCGACATGAGCTGAAGTTCTTTCCGACGGATCGTCACGCCGAAGGGTGACGTCATGCTTCCTGCAACTTTTGCACCTGCAACGCCTCACCGGTGTTGTTCCGCCGACGGCCCCATGCTCCTAGATTAGGCCCTACCACCCCAGGCTGGAGGCAACCTTGGACATCAAACCCGGAAGAATGGTCCATCTCGGGTACGGAAAGTACTGGCGCTCCGACGAGATCGTGGGCCTTTGCCCGATCGAGGAGGACCGGGGACCTGGCCGCCGTACCGAGGTCTACGTCGCCAGCCGCGAGACCCCCCTGGTGGTCTCCCGATCCGAACGCTCCATCCTGAAAGACATGGCCAGTCTCCCGGAAGGGGAGTTCGAGGCTGAGGAGGCCCGCACCCTTCTTCAGGAACTTCTGGAGGACCTGGGCGATATCAGCCCCGTCCTCCGGCGGCTCCTCCTCAACGAAGTCGGATTCGACGCCGACGTTTGGGAGCGGAGGATCCGCGGCCTCCTGACCCGGGCTCCCCACAAGGAAGAGGAGGGGGAGCAGGAGGACCTGTTCCGCGGAAGACCCTGATACCGCTCCGCCTTCCAACCCCTTCGAGACTTGAAGCACCCCCTCCTCCCGTATGCCCTTCTTCTGGCATTTGCTCCTGCCGTGCCGCAGGCCGGGGCGGGGGGCCAGACGTGCCCTGCAGGAAAGGTCTCCGCTGTGGAGATCCACAACCGGTCGGTGTTCGAGGCCGGCGAGATTCCGGCCCGGTCCCCCCTCGGGTGGGCCTATCGGTTGGCCGACGCCCTCCATGTCAGAACCCGGGCGGATTTTCTCCGGAAGGAGCTTCTGTTCCGACCGGGTGACTGCTGGGATCCTCTCCTCCTTGACGAGTCGGAACGCCTCCTCCGGGCTTACGGGTTCATCGCAGCGGCTCAGGTGAGGGGGTGGCCGGATTCGGGAGGGGACCGGTCGGTGGTGGTTACGACCCGGGACGAGTGGAGCACCAAGGTGGATGTGGGTCTCCGGGTGGAGGGGGGTCTGCGCTTCGAAGGTGTCTCCCTTTCGGAGGAGAACCTGCTGGGGCGGGGGATCCTGGTCCGTTTCTTCCTTCGCCAGCGGCGGGAAGCTCGAGAAGCGGGGGTGGAAGTGCATTCGCCCCGGGTGGCCAACACCCGCTGGGATGGGCGTCTGAGCGTAGGGACCACCCGAAACGGCCATTTTTTCGAAGAGGCCCTGGTCTACCCGTTCGTGGGGGAGGTGGGGCGGTGGGGAGGAGGTCAAACCTTTCTGCGGCGCGAGGACCTGTTCGCCTTTTCCCTCCCGGCAGGGAGTCCCTACACCCACCTGACGGTGCCTCTGTTGGAGGAGCGATGGGAGATCTTCGGCGGGATCCGTCTGGGTCGTCCGGGCAAGCTGACCGTGTTGGGGGCAGGGCTGGTCGTGGAGGAGTTCCGTTTTCCCGGCCTCCCGGAAGGGGCTTCCCTGGTGAGGGACGGGGAGTTCTCCCAAAGGGCACCGGCCGGTGAGGATTTCCTTTCCCCCGTGTCCCGGCAACTCCAAGAGAGAAGGGGTGCCCGTTTCGAGGCCTACTTGGGGCAGAGGAACCTGCGCTTCCTGGCCCGGCAGGGACTGGACGCCCTCCGGGGGACCCAGGATGTGCCCACGGGCTTCGAGGCTTCCCTTGCGGTGGGGTGGAGTCTGGGCGGCTTCCGTCGAGACGGTGTTCCCTCGGCACCGGACCATCTCTACCTGCGGGGAAGTTTTCTCCAAGGGTGGGCCTCTCCCCGGCTGACCTGGAACACCCGCCATTTTGTCCGGGCCCGCCTTCTGCAGTCCGGTCCCCCTTTCCAAAGGGGCTGGGAGGACCTCCTGGCCGAAAGCGACGCCTTCCTGTATTGGCAACCCGACCTCTCCGGTCCTCGGACCTGGGTTTTTCGGGCATCGGCTGCCGGGGGCTGGCAGATGCGGACACCCTTCCAGCTCACCCTCGGGGGACCGACGGCTGTGCGGGGATTCCGGGAAGACCGTTTTCCCGGGGGCCGGCGGGTGGTGCTCACCGCCGAACAGCGGTCCTATGTGCCCTGGCCTGCCCCGGACTTCCTGGACTTCGGCATCTCGGCCTTTTTGGATATGGGGAGGATTTGGGCTGCGGGCGCCCCCTTCGGATTCGACTCCGGTTGGCGAGCGTCCCTTGGAGCCGGGATCCGCTTCGGTCTGCCGCCGGGCACCTCCAACATGGTCCGGGCGGACCTGGCCTTCCCCCTCGACAAGCGGGCCCAGGCCCGGGATCTGGTGTTCAGATTGACCCTGCAGGAGGTCTTGGGGCTCCTGCCGGGGTTCCTGGACGAACAGGTGCTGCGGACTTTGGGCAGAAAAGCTTACCCCTACCCCACCGGCTTCCCTGGATGATCCGGCGGAGGAGCCTTTTTGCGAGGGCCTGAGGGAGGTCTTTCGTGATGGCCGACTTTCTCGCCATCCCCCATTCCTTGCTACGGGTGGTACCCTTGGCCATGGCGGCGGGGGTGGATGCCTATCTGGTCCTGCTGATCAGCGGAATCTACCGCTGGAAGGGAGAAACTCTGCTGGGGATGGCTATCCCCCCGCTACCGCCCGGGGGGTGGGTCATCTTGCCGGGTCTCGGGGTCCTTTACGTGGTGGAGACCCTCATGGAGCTGCATCGTCCCTTTGCCCTTGCCTGGCACAGCCTTCAGCGCTACCTGCGGCCCCTCATGGGCGGGATGTTGGGGCTCTCCCTCCTCCAGCACGCCACCCCGGCCGAGGCTCTGGCCGTAGCAGCCTTGGCCGCCGGCCTCGCCTGGTTCGGCCATGGTTGGAGCTGGGGCCAGGGGCTCCTTCTCCGCTTGGTGCCCAGGCGCCACGTGGCGCCCCCCACCTATGCCTTTGCCAAGGACGGCCTGGCTCTGGCCCTCGCCCTCACGGCATGGGAACAACCCAGGTCGGCTTTCTTTGTGGCCCTGGCCATTCTCGTGGCAGGGGCGTTTCTGGCCCCCCCATACCTTCGGCTGGCCGCCTTCGGGCAGATCCTTTTCCGGGACCTGCTGGGGGATGTCATCCCCAGAAAGGATTGGGCGAAGGCTCGTTCGTTGCCGAAGTGGTTGCAGGGGGAAGCCCCCCCCTCCGATACGGACCTCCTCCGGGGCATGCCTGCCGCGGCCCGTCGTCTGCCCGGCTACGGGAAGTTTCGGGTGGGCTGGTTGGTGGAGAGCGGGGGCGAATACTCCTTCGTTTTCAAAGAGGGCCGCACCCCCCGATGGGTTCCTCTTCCTGAGTTCTCCCTCCGCCGGGGTGAACTCGGCCCCTTGGCTCTGCGGGTCCCCCTGCCGGCCTCGGGCCGTCATGCATCGGCGATCTTCTTACCCCGCTCCGCATTCCCCCTTGGGGGCCCTTCGCCCGCCGATGCGACGAAACCTCCCGAGGCTTCGGCCACAGAATGAGGCAGTTTTCCCGTCCCCGGACGGCATGGGGGATCCTTCCCGCCCCCCGTCGCGGGACGATCCCGCGGGGGGTGCCGGCTCTTCCCCAGCCCGCCACCGCCCGTGTGCCCGTGGAGGAGGAGGTCGGTTGGCAGGGAAAGAAGCGTGGAGAGGCCAGGAGGCAACCAGCTATGGAACGACGCGTCCGGCAGGACCGAAGGTCGCGGTTTCTCCCCCTATGGGGGCTCGCATCCCTCCTGGTCATGGGCGGCGCCTGCCGCTCCGACAGCCGTTCCGGGGAGACCCTCCCGAGCGCCGGCAGAGGGGAGTCACCGATCCGCCACTCGGAGTTCGAGTGCACGGATACCGACGGACACGAATTCCGATTCACCGTTCGGTTCTCGGAGGGCCGAGCTCTTCTCCTCCTCCCCGACCGGTTCGGCCCGCGGGAGGCGGTGCTACCGCAAACGATCTCCGCCAGGGGCGCACGGTACGAGGGGGGAGGGATCCTGTTCTGGAACAAAGGGGAGGAAGCCCTGCTCGAAGTCGACGGTCTCAGTTTTCCGGGTTGTTCCGAGGTTCCCCAAGCCCACTCCGTCTGGGAAGAGGCCGCTCGAAGGGGGGTCACTTTCCGGGCGGTGGGTCAGGAACCTGGGTGGGTGCTGGAAGTCTGGGAAGGCGAGAGACTCTCCTTCCGGTACGATTACGGCCAGCAGGAACTCGAGGCGCCTCGTCCCCGGCGCGTGGCAGATCCCGACGGAAACGCGATTCGATACCAGGCTGCAGTCGGCAAGTCACGCCTCGAGGCCTCCCTCACCGGCGGACCCTGCACGGATTCCATGAGCGGTTCGGTCTATGAGAAGAACGTGCTGGTGGAGCTGGACGGCAGGCGGTTCCAGGGGTGCGGGAGTTGGGTTGGGGGAGCACGCCTGGGAATGGGACCCCTCTGAAAATTCCCCGCAGGTAGCGGGCTTGGCCTCTTCGGCACTCTTCTTGCAGGGGTCGTGTTTCGGTACGGAAGAGCCTAAGTCACGAAAAAACCTTTGACTTAGGCACCCTACCGAAATAAGTTTCTAGGGCTTTCTGCCACCTTCTCGCCGGGCTCCGGCCTGGTTCCGTACGGCCCTGGTGGCTGCCGGAGGACCACTCCCGCCGAGGTTTCCCATCGCCCTGCCTGTCCATGTCTTCCATGCGAGGCGTAGCAAAGCGGATGTTCTCCCCTTCCCGAGGCCTGGACTCCTTTGACCAATACCTGCAGGATGTCGAGAAATACCCGTTGATTCAGGATCCCGAAGAGGAGCGTGCCCTGGCACGGCGCGCCCGGGCGGGGGACCGGGAAGCGGCCGAGCGGCTGGTCACGGCGAACCTTCGGTTCGTCATTTCTTACGTCAAGAAATACCAGGGTCGGGGGCTGGGCTTGGCCGAACTGGTCTGTATCGGCAACGAGGGTCTGTTGAAGGCGGTCCGGAAGTTCGATCCGGACAAGGGCGTGAAGTTCATTTCTTACGCCGTCTGGTGGATCCGTCAGACGGTCCTGCAGGCTTTGGCGGAGCAGACCCGCTCGGTCCGGATCCCCCTGAATCAGAACTCCAACCTCGCCAAGCTCGCCAAGATCACCACCACCCTGACCCAGCAGTTGGGGCGCACCCCGACCGATCAGGAGCTGGCAGAGGAGATGGGAGAGCCAGTGGAGACCATCCGGGCCCTTCGGCGGGTGGCCGCCAGCGAACTCAGCCTGGATGCACCCATCGACCGCAGCGATCGGGACAGTGCGTCCTTCGGGGAGCGCTTCAGCGCCACCGATGCCAGCGACATCGAGGAAGACATCGAGGCGATGGCCCGTCGGGAATACCTCGAGGAAATGTTCGAGCAGTACCTCACCGAGCGGGAACGCAAGATCCTCTACCTCTACTATGGGTTGGACGACGGCGAGGAGCGGACCCTCGAGGAAATCGGGTCCCTTTTGGGGGTAACACGGGAACGGATCCGCCAGATCCGCAACCGGGCTTTCGAGAAGCTCCGTGAGAGCCCCCACGGCGAATCCCTCTCGGGGTTCTGGCACGCCAATTAGGAGCTTCGCCTCCGCATCCGGTCACCCGGGCTCCCCTGTGTCCCCCAGGGGGAGGTTTTTCCCTGTCTCCGGCCACCCTCGCCGCCGGGGACTGGCGTTCCTGACAGGTCTTCTCGTCACTCCGCTCCTCTTCCCCCCCCTCCCCGCGGTGGGACAGGAAGAGGGGTGGAACAGCCCTAGGGCTCGAGAACTGGTGGCCGATGCCCGACGGCTGAGACACAGCACCCAGACGGATCCCGACTTCCAATCTTATTCCGCCCAAGCCCGCGGCTACGTGTATTTCTTCCTGGACAGGAAAGACACCGGCGAGCGCATCTTGGTCAAGACCGACCAGATCGCCTTGGAGGTCTTTTGGAGGGCCCCCGACCAGGGGAGACAGAGAATTGTCGGGTTGAGGGACCGGAAGAGCCTCCCCACGAACATCCGCTATCACCTCGACCATCTCTTGGTGGTCCAGGACAACTTCGGAGATCGGATACGGATCGGGGACGGCGATGAAGTCTCGTCGGTGATCCATCCCATGGCACCGGGCTCCGAGGAGTTCTACGACTTCCTTTTGGCCGATTCCCTCACCCTGTTCCTCCCCGCCTCGGGGGATACCATTCGGGTTTACGAGCTGAAGGTGAGGCCCAAGGACTTCTCGGTGCCCGCTTTCTTGGGAAGCGTCTTTCTCGATCGCGACACCCGGGGCATCGTTCGCCTGGCCTTCACCTTCACGCCCGCCTCCTATGTGGATCCTTACCTGGACCACATCCGGATCTCCCTGGAGAACGGGCTTTGGATGGGGAAGCACTGGCTTCCCTACCGGCAGGAGCTGGAAATCCGGCGCGAGGTGCCCTACCTGGATATTCCGGCAGGAAGCGTGATCCGGGGATGGTTCGAGATCCGGGACTACGAAATCAACCCGACCCTTCCCCCCTACATCCTCTACGGTCCACCGGTCACGGCAGTTCCTGAAGAGCAGAGGCGGAGCTTCCCCTTCGAGGAAGGACTCCACGCTCATTTGGAGCGGGAAGGGCTCCCCGGCTTGAGGACGCCACCCAGCATGGAGGAGATCCGAGCCTTGGCCCGGCAGGTGGCCGGTGAACGCTACCTGAGCGGCTTACGGCGATTCCGCCTCTTCTTGCCGGCCCCCGCGGTCTCCTCTGCCCTCCGGTTGAACCGGGCCGAGGGGCTCTTCGTGGGGGGAGGCCTCTCCTACCAGTGGCCGCCCGATTGGAAGGTGGGACTCCATGGTGGGCTCAGTTCGGGACGAGAGCGTCCCGGGGTGAGGGTCTCCGTGGAGACGCGAGGAGGCTCGACAAGGGGGGGGGCCGAGTTCTTCTGGAATCACCCCCGAGACGTGGGCCCCCTGCCCGGCACGGACGGCGTCTTGAACACCCTCTCCGTCCTTGCCCTCCGGCAGGACTACCAGGACCTCTACTTCACCACGGGCACCACGGCCTTTCTCCACGGGATCCGAACCCCAGGGGGGGATCTCACCCTGGAAGGCCGGTGGGAGCGCCACACCCCCGGCCGGGACGTCCTTTCCGGGGAAGGGAAGGCAGGGCGTTACCGGCCCGTCCTGCCCCTGGAAGCGGGAGAGATGGTCTCCCTCGGGGCCGGAATCCGTCGGGCCATGCCGTTTCCCCTGGCCCAGGGTGAGCTCCGGATGACCGGTGGGCGCTTCCGGGAACGGCCCTTCGCCGCACTCCAAGGAATCCTCTCCCTCCACCGCCCCGCCCCCGCCGAGGGGCTGGACTTGTGGGCCGAGCTTCGGGGGGGGGCCGTCCTGGGGGAGGCACCCTTCCAAGCTTTTGCCTTCCTGGGCGGCCGCGGGACCCTGCCGGGGTACCCCTTCCGAGCCCAAGCGGGGAAGCACCATTGGCTTCTCAGGACCGAGGTCTCCGGCCCCCTCGCATCTCCCTGGCTCCGGTGGCGGGCCCTTGCGGCAGCGGGGCAGGCTTGGGGAGGGGCTTCCCCTCTCGTCCCTCGACCGACCGACCCCTCCCCTCCCCTTTCCGGCGTCCTGGCCACTGCCGGGGCAGGTGTGGCGCTGGGCTGGGATGTCCTCCGCTTCGACCTGGCCCGGGGGATCGGTGGAGGAGGAAAGTGGGAGTTCTTCCTCTCCGTGAACCCCCGCCTCTGGCCTTGGCTCTAGTTCTAGTCCACGGCTTCCTCCTCGGGCGCTCGTTTGGGGGTGAGGAGCACGACTTCCTTTACATTGATGTCCGCGGTGGGAACGGCGATCCCGTCCCGCTCGTAGGAGTCGTACTCCAATCTCCCCTCCACATAGATCCGGTCCCCCTTGGAAATGTAGTCTTGGGCAAACTGGGCGAGTCGGTTCCAGAGGGTCAGGCGGTGCCAATCCGTGCGCTCCCTCCCCTCCTCTCCGTTCCCTCCGGACCGCCGGTTCGTGGCCAAGGAAATGTGGGCCACCTTGGTGCCATTGGCGGTTTCCTGGATGTCGGGATCTTGACCCACGTTCCCGATGAGGGTGATGCGGTTCACGGTGCGGCTCATGGAGGTCCTCCTTGCTGCTGGGGATCATCTCGTATCCCCCCCTGGCGGGTGTCTCGCGAGGGGAAGCGTTGCAGAACCAGATTGCAACGCGTGGGAGGGCGCCCCCATGGCCGGATCGGACCTCCAGCCCTTCGGCCCCTCGTCCGGCCCCCCGTCACGACCACGCCCCGCCGGGCGGCCGAGCCAAGGTTGGAGCCTTGAGGGAGAAAGGATCCGGCCAAAAAAGATCATTCCCCCTTGCAGTCGAGCCAGGTCTTACCGACACCCGTCTCCACTTCGAGGGGAACCTGGAGTGCCATGGCACCTTCCATTTCTGCCACCACCATCTTCCCCACCTCCTCCACCTCTTCCTCGGGTGCCTCAAGCAAAAGCTCGTCATGCACCTGGAGGAGCAGCCGGGACCGCGGAAACCGTTCCTCGAGGGCGTTGTGGATCCGGATCATGGCCATCTTGATGAGGTCCGCGGCGCTGCCCTGGATGGGTGTGTTCTGAGCCACCCTTTCCCCGAACTGGCGCAGGTTCCAGTTGTCGGAGCGGAGTTCAGGGATATAGCGCCGCCTCCCGCTCAACGTCTCCACATACCCCCGCTCCTTCGCCAAGGCCACCTGTTGGTCCAGAAAGGAGCGGACACCCTCGAATCGTTCGAAGTAGGCCTGGATGAAGTTCCGGGCCTCTTCACGGGAAATGCCCAATTGACGGGCCAGAGAAAACTCGCCCTGGCCGTAGAGGGTGGCAAAATTGATGGT
>JAUQOX010000110.1 GCA_030550695.1 Gemmatimonadota bacterium
GGTGGGGGCGGATCGCATTGCGGCCAACGGAGATGTGGCCAACAAAGTGGGGACGTACTCCCTGGCCGTGCTGGCGGCCCACCACGGCATTCCCTTCTATGTGGCGGCCCCCCGGAGTACTTTCGATCTGTCCTGTCCCTCCGGCAGGGCCATTCCCATCGAGGAACGGGATCCCGGAGAAGTCCTGGGGGCTGCGTGGGCCAAGGCGCCGCGGCCCTGGCCCGAGGCTTGGAACCCCGCTTTCGATGTGACCCCCGCCCACCTGGTGACGGCCTTCGTCACCGACGGTGGAATCCTCCGGCCACCCTTCTTCCCCTCCATTTCCAGGTGGTTGAGGGAGGGGACGGCGAGTCCGGCGAACCCTTCGGTTCCGCCCTTATCCCCCGGCGCCCGCCCTGGGTCGGCCGGGGAAAAATCCTGAACCTCCGGCGGACCCGAGGCCGAGGGAGGATCGGCCTCGGGGGAGTGAAGAACGATGGCCATGAGCCCGGAAGCTTGTGTTCTTGCCCTCGACCAGGGGACCACCGGAACGACAGCCCTGGTGGTGAGCCGGGACGGGCGGATCCTGGGCCGGGCCTACGCGGAGCTTCCCCAGCATTTCCCTCGCCCGGGGTGGGTGGAACACGACCCTTTGGAGATCTGGGAGGGCACCCGCCAGGTGGCGACCCGGGCGGCCGCCGAGGCCCGAGACAAGGGGAGGATCGAGGCCATCGGCATCGCCAACCAGCGGGAGACGGTGGTCCTGTGGGATCGCCAGACGCTGGAGCCCGTGCATCGGGCCATCGTCTGGCAGGACCGAAGGACGGCGGAGATCTGCAGGGAGCTCCGGAACGGCGGGTGGGAGGAGTCGGTGCGGGAACGGACCGGCCTCCTGTTCGACCCCTACTTTTCCGGGACCAAGCTTACCTGGCTTTTTCGCCACCGGCCCGACCTCAGGCGGAGGGCCGAGGCCGGAGAGTTGGCCGCCGGGACGGTGGACAGTTGGCTCCTGGCCAGGATGACCCGTGGAAGGGTTCACCGCACCGACCCCACCAATGCCTCCCGGACCCTTCTCTACGATCTGGGACGCCGGGACTGGGAACCGAGCCTGCTGGATCTGTTGGAGATACCCCCCGGGATTCTGCCCGAGGTGGGGCACAGTTCGGAGGTGGTCGGGGTGGCGGAGGGGGATACCCTGGGGGTAGAGGCACCGGTGGCCGGTATGGCAGGAGACCAGCAGGCCGCCCTCTTCGGACAAGGGTGCTGGAGTCCGGGGCTGGTGAAGAACACCTACGGCACGGGGGCCTTCCTTCTCCTGTTCACCGGCAGCAGTCGGATCCTCTCGGGAGCCGGCCTCCTCACCACCATGGCGTGCGGAGAGCGGGGAGATCCCGCCTACGCCCTGGAGGGATCGGTCTTCGTGGCCGGCGCGGCGCTCCAGTGGCTGAGGGACTCTTTGGGGGTCCTGGAGCGGGCTTCGGACTCCGAGGCCCTGGCTCGGAGCCTTCCGTCCAACGAAGGGGTCTATTTCGTCCCGGCGTTCGTGGGTCTGGGAGCTCCTCATTGGGATCCCGAGGCCCGGGGGATGCTGGTGGGCCTCACCCGAGGGAGCGGCCGGGCCCACCTGGCCCGGGCCGCCCTGGAGGCCATGGCCCACGCCACGGTGGATGTGGTGGAGGCCATGGAAGCGGAATCCGGGATCCCCGTCCAGGAGATCCGCGCAGACGGCGGGGCCTCGGCCAACGATTGGCTCATGGGGTTCCAGGCGGACCTCCTGGGGGTCCCGGTCCGGCGTCCGGCTCTGGTGGAGACCACGGCCCTGGGGGCTGCGGGGTTGGCCGGCCTGGCCACCGGAGTGTGGGCCTCCAGCGATGAGTTTCTGGGGGCTCTGGGCGAGGCCGCGGTCTTTGAGCCGGCCATGGACCCCTCGGCCCGGCAAAAGGAGAGGGAGGGCTGGAAGCGGGCCCTCCGGGCTCTGCGGGCCTGGTCGGGGGAGGGATAGGACCGGGAGGGGTGAGGCGCGGAGCGCTCTGGTCGTGGCGGCGGGGGAGAGGGTGGTCGCCGTTGGGGGGGAGTGGGGGACGCCTTCGGGGATCGCCCTTGCCCGGAGCGCCGGAAAGGACGTCCTCGTCCCTGGTGAGTCCTGGATCCCCCTCCCTCTTCGCAGGGTGGACTCGCCCCTCGAGGGGGCCCGCTGGGCTCAGGAACGGGCACGGGCCTTGCGAAGCCAGCCATGACCTGAGGGGTGGAGCGGGAGCCGGGGTCGGGTGGTGGTTCGAGGGAACCTGGGAGTTTTTCGGGGTTCTCAAGGAACAAGGACGGAGGCGGGCGGGGCGATTTGTCCTGGGCCCGAGAGGCACAAGACAAGATGTCCCAAGCGGGGGCAACGGAGTTCGAACCAGGCGCCGAGAAGGGAGCATGCCGATGAAGAACGGGCGGTTTTTCGTGGGGCTCGGGGGGGTTGCCCTGGTGGTGAGCTATCTGGTGTGGACGGGTATCAAGGACACGATGGTCTACTACCTGACCCCCACTGAACTCCTGGCCAAGGTGGAGTCGGACCCCCATTTCCATGAGGTGGGGGTGAAGGTGAGCGGCAAGGTGGTTTCGGGCTCTTACAGCCGGCTCCAGGGGGAATTGCTCCATCGGTTCCAGGTACACGACATCGAGCATGAGCAGGTGGCGTTCTGGGTAGAGTACGAGGGCGTGCTCCCGGACACCTTCACCGACGACACCGAGGTGGTTTTGGAGGGACGTTACGGGGCCGACGGGGTCTTCCGGGCCAAGACGGTCCTGACCAAGTGCGGAAGCCGCTACGAGGCGGCTCCCGAAGAGCTCAAGCACCCCGCGGAGATCGAGATTCGCTCATGACCATACTGGGAGAATTCGCTCTTTGGATGGCCCTGCCCATCTCCTTCTGGGGGATGACCATGGGCTTTGTGGGAGGCCGTTACGGCCGTGGGGATCTGGTCCTGTCGGCGGAGCGGAGCGTCTACGTGGTGTTCGGACTCCTGCTCATCGCCTCCCTCGGGGTGATTCAGGCCTTCCTGGCAGATCAGTTCCAGTACTGGTACGTGGCCAACTATTCCAATAGGGAGCTGGATACCTACTTCAAGATCGCGGGGTTGTGGGCGGGGCAGCGGGGGTCGCTTTTGTTCTGGGCGGTGATCCTGGCCTTCTTCTCCTCCATCGCGGTCTTTCAAAACCGCCGGCGCAACCGTGAGTTCATGCCCTATGTGGTGGGAGTGCTGCAGGGGATTCTGGCCTTCTTTGTCGTGGTGCTCCTCTTCGCCAAGGTGAACCCCTTCGAGCGCTTGGGATTCACTCCGCCGGACGGGGCGGGGCTCAACCCCCAGCTCCAGAACTACTGGATGACCATCCATCCCCCGACCCTCTATTTCGGGTTTACGGCCTTTTCCATCCCCTTTGCCTTCGCCATCGCCGCCCTCTTGACCGGCCGGCTGGACTCCCGCTGGATTGTGGTGACCCGGCGTTGGACTCTCGTATCGTGGTTTTTCCTCACCAACGGCATCATCTTCGGGATGCGGTGGGCCTATGAGGAATTGGGTTGGGGCGGCTATTGGTTCTGGGATCCGGTGGAAAACGCGTCCCTGCTCCCCTGGCTTTCCTCCACCGCCTTCCTCCATTCGGTGATGATCCAGGAAAACCGGGGCATGTTGAAGATCTGGAACATGTCCCTGGTCCTCCTCACCTTCCTGCTGACCATTTTCGCCACCTTCCTCACCCGGTCCGGTCTCATCGAGTCGGTCCACAGCTTTGCCCAAAACACCGAGATCGCCATGATCTTCCTGGCTTTTATGGGGAGCGTTCTGGCGGGATCGGTGGTGCTCATCCTCTATCGTCTTCCCGCCCTCCGGTCGGAAAACCAGATCGAGTCGTTCCTTTCCCGGGAGGCGGCTTTCCTGTTGAACAATCTGGTGTTGCTGGGTGCGGCCTTTGCGGTCTTGTGGGGTACCATCTACCCCCTTGTCAGCGAGGCCATCACCGGCCAGGCTGTTGCGGTCGGGCCACCGTTCTTCAACCGGGTCAACATCCCCATCGGCCTCGTGCTTCTGGCCCTCACCGGGATCGGTCCGGTGATCGCGTGGCGGAAGGCGTCTGCCCGTAATCTCAAGAAGAACTTCCTCCTGCCCTTGCTGGTGGGTGCGGGCGTGGTGGTGATTTTCCTGGGATTGGGCGCCCGCGACGGCTATGCCTTGGCCACCTTCGGCCTTTCGGCCTTCGTCCTGACCGTGATCGTGGTGGAGTTCTGGAAGGGCACCCGGGCGCGGGCTCGCATCGAGGGGGAGGGAGCCTTTGCGGCCTTGCTGCATCTTGTGGGTCGCAATCGCCGCCGGTGGGGAGGTTACATTGTGCATGCCGGCGTGGTCATGATCTTCACGGCCTTTGCCGGGAGTGCGTTTGACCGGGAGATCCGCAAGGTCCTGAACCCGGGCGAATCGGTCTCCGTGGCGTCTCCCTTCGGTCATACCTATTCCCTCGTGTACGAGGGAATTTCGTCCTCCCGCGAGCCCAATTTCGATCGCTGGGTGGCCCTTCTTTCGGTGGAGAAGGATGGGAAGCCCCAAGGGGCTCTCACCACCGAACGGCGGTTCTACAGGGTCAACCGCCAGATGATCACCGAAGTGGGGATCCGGTCCACCCCTCTGGAGGATCTCTATGTGATTTTGGCGGACGTGGAGGATTTCGAGGGGATGGTGACCAACAATCCCGATGCCCAGCGCATTGTGGTCCAGGTCATGGTCAACCCACTGGTCGCGTGGATCTGGTATGGGGGGCTGATCATCACGGTCGGTTCCCTCATTGCCCTATGGCCAGGTCCCGAGGCCGGCCCCCGCTCCCGGACCGCCCGCCAGGGGGCGGCGGAGACAGAGACCGACCTTGTGGAGGCCTCCGCATGAGACACTCGGCCGTTTCCCCCAGTTTCGGCCCGTTGCCCGGGGGAGGCTGCCGGTGGAGCTGATCGCCGCGGTTCTCCTGGTCATCGTGACCGCCGTGTTCCTTCTTCAGCCGATTTTGGCGGGTAAGGCGGCGCCGCTGGTGAGTCCCCAGGCAGAGCCCACCGAAGCACAGTTTCGTAAGAGGGTGGCCTTGCAGCAGCTCCGGGACGTGGAGTACGAGTACGCCATGGGAAAGCTGGGGGATGCGGATTACCGTTCCCTGAAGAGCAGGTTGTCCGCAGAAGCCCTGGCGGCCATTCGGGCGGAAAAGGAAGAAGAAGGGGGAATCCATGGTGATGCGGCTGCCGTGGCAGAAGCTTCGGAGGCGGAATTGGAACGGGAGATCGCCCTGCTGAGGGCTCGTATCAGCGGAGGCCCGTTCTGCTCCGATTGTGGGCGCCCCAACCCGGCGGGGGCTCGGTTTTGCGCCCACTGTGGAGCTTCCCTGGGGGCCCCGGCAGTCTCCGATTCCTCGGAGTGACATGGAGCATCCACCGGAGTCGTCGGGGGACGCATCCCCAGCCCCCTCGGCCTGGGCGCCCGTTGCCGATCGCCGGCCGGTGTTGGAAGCCTGGGACCTGGTGCGGGAATTCGGGCCCATTCGGGCGGTGGACGGGATCGGACTTCGCCTGGGAGAAGGGGAACTCCTCACCGTTTTCGGGCCCAACGGTGCCGGTAAAACCACCCTCCTGCGAATTCTGGCCGGGGGGCTCCGCCCTTCCCGCGGAGAGGTGCGCCTCCGGGGGTTGCGCCTCCGGGCCGGTGATCCTGCGTGGCACCGTCGCATCGGGGTCCTTTCGCATCAGTCGTTCTTATACGGACACCTGACGGCGGAGGAGAACCTCTGGTTCTTCGGTCGCCTGTTCGGGCTCACCGACCTCAAGGAGCGAATCCCCGCCCGCCTGGAACAGGTCGGATTGCTGGAAAGGGCTCGCAGCCGGGTTCGGACCTTGTCGCGGGGGATGCGCCAGCGCCTGGCCTTGGCCCGGACTCTCCTCCACGACCCCGACTTTGTGCTTCTGGACGAGCCCTACACCGGGCTGGACGCCCATGCGGCGGCCGTGCTCCGGGGGGTCCTGGCCTCCTTGAAAGACGGGCGCCGCACGGTAATCTTGGTGACCCACAACATCACCGAAGGATTGGAAATGGCCGATCAGGTGGCCATTCAGGTCCGGGGACGTTTCGTGTTCTCGGGGCAGCGTTGCCAAGTGGACGCGGCCACCTTCGACCGCTTCTACCGAGAGCAGGTGGAGGCTGCCGGATAATGGAATACCTTCGGATGTTGGGGGCGGTCGTCTGGAAAGACCTGGTGGTGGAACTCCGCACCCGGGAGCGGTTCGCGGCTATGGCGGGTTTCACCGTGTTGGTGGGCATCCTGTTCAACTACGCGGTGGATCCCACCGTGGTGGATCCCCAGGGCATCGCTGCGGGGATGGTCTGGTTGACGGTGGTTTTCGGTGGGATGCTGGGCCTGGGGAGAACATTTCATCTGGAAGAGGACGAGGGAGCTTTTCAAGGGGTACTTCTGAGCCCGATCCCCCGCGATGCCCTGTATCTGGGCAAGGTGGTCGCGAATTTTGTTCTCCTGGTCTTGGTGACCGCCTTGGTTTTCGCGGTATTCGGTCTTTTCTTCGGTCTGAGTTTCGGGCGGGCGCCGGGGACCCTCGCAGCTGTAGTGGCTTTAGGGACTCTCGGTTTCGTGGCCGTGGGAACCCTCTTCAGTGCCGTATCCGCACGCACCACCATGGGGGAGACGTTGCTCCCCATCCTGGTTTTTCCCCTGCTGGTGCCGGTGGTGATCTACGGGGTTACCGCCACCAAGAGCCTCCTGGCCGGGATTCCTGCGGCGGAGGTAGAAGGGAACTTGCGGATGCTGGCTGCTTTTGCTCTGGCAGCCCTCGCTGCGGGAGCGATCCTCTTTCGTCATGTCGTGGAGGAATAGATGAGCAGGAACCTACGCTGGTCTGCGCTGGTTCTGGGTATGTTGGGCACCGCGGGGGCCCTGGCCCTCCATTGGATGGTCTTCTTCTGGGTTCCCACGGAGAGGACCATGGGTGTGGTGCAGCGCATTTTCTACATCCATGTCCCTGCCGCCTGGGTGGCATTCATGGCCTTCGGCATCGTGGCTTTGGCCAGCGTAGGCTACCTGTGGCTGAAGGACGAGCGGCTCGACCGCGCGGCCGTCTCGGCGGCAGAGGGGGGGATGGTCTTCACTTCGGTGGTGCTTCTCACCGGGCCTCTGTGGGGGAAGGTGGCTTGGGGGACGTGGTGGACCTGGGAGCCCCGGCTCACCCTCACGCTCCTCCTTTGGTTCATCTATCTGGGGTATTTCCTGGTACGGTCGGCCACGGAGAACCCCGAAAGGGGCAAGCGGTTCGCTGCGGTGGTGGGGATCGTGGGAGCGTTGGATATCCCCCTGATCCATGTCAGTGTGCAGTTCTTCCGCTCGCTGCATCCACCCCCGGTGGTGTTGAAGCCGGAGGGCCCCACCCTCGATTCCGAGATGTTGGTCACCCTCTTTGTGGGCTTGGGGGCCTTCACCCTTCTCTTTTTCTCCTTCTTCCTGTTCCGATACGGGCTGGAGTACGCTCGTAACCAGATGGTGCGGCGGGGAACCCCTTCGGAAGTCCCCGGGCTCTCAGGAGGTCTTTCGTGAAGAAGCTACTCGTTTGGACTGCGGCTCTGGGGGTTCTCTGGCTTGTCCCCTGGGGGGAGGTTGTGGCTCAGACCGCCGGGGGAGCGACGTCTCCCTTGGCCGGCCAGAGCCTCAGAGGGTACACCCACATGTTTGTGGCCTATTTCATCGCCTGGGCCCTGATCTTCGGCTGGGTGATCTCCATTGCCCTGCGCCTCGGGCGGCTGGAAAGGAACCTGAAGGGGTGAGGAGCCCCCAAAGCCCCTTCGCCCCGAGGGGCCGGCCATCCGCCCCGTAGGAAGAAGTGCCCCCTGGAGCGCCATGGTTACGGGTATCGTAGACCTCAGGAGCGACACGGTCACCCGCCCCACCCCCGCCATGAGGGAGGCCATGGCAGGGGCGGAAGTGGGGGACGATGTGCTGGACGGAGACCCCACCACCAGGGCGTTGGAGGAGAGGGTCGCCGCACTTTTGGGGAAGGAACGGGCCCTGTTCTTTCCCAGCGGCATCCAAGCGAACCAAACGGCCCTCGCCATCCTCGGGCGGCCAGGGACCGAGGTGGTCCTGGAGGCGGAGGCCCACATCTTCCACTATGAAGAAGCGGCAGGTGCGGTTTTGAGCGGTCTGCAGCTCCGCCCGCTGGCGACACCGGACGGCATCCTCAGGGCCGGACGGGTGGAGGAGGCGCTGAGGACGAAAGCCCGATATTCCCCTCAGACCTCCCTGGTGGCGGTGGAGAATACCCACAACAGCGCCGGCGGAAAGGTCATGCCGCTGGAAACGGCCCGGGACATCGCCCGGGTGGCTTGGGAGGCGGGCGTTCTGGTACATCTGGATGGGGCCCGTTTGTGGAACGCTTGTGTGGCTTCCGGCAATGCTCCGAAAGACTACGCCGCCACCGCCGACACGGTCATGGTCTCCCTCTCCAAGGGGTTGGGGGCGCCGGTGGGCTCGCTCCTGGCGGGTTCCGGGGACCTCATGGAGCGGGCCTGGAGGGTGCGGCGACGCTTGGGGGGAGCCATGCGCCAGTCCGGAATCCTGGCGGCGGCGGGTCTGTTTGCCCTCGAGCATCATCTTCCCCGCCTCGAAAAGGATCACCGCCGGGCTCGCATCCTGGCCGCGGGGTGGGCCCAGTTGCCGGGGATCCAGGTGCAAGAGCCGGAAACCAACATCGTCATGGCCGACGTTGTCCTCCCCGGAGTAGGAGCCCAGCAAGTGGTGGAGGCCCTGGGGAAGGAGGGGGTCCGGGTGGTTCCGTTCGGCCCTCGGCGGATCCGGGCCGTCACCCACCTGGATGTGGACGACGAGGGGGTCGAGGTGGCTGTGGCGGCCATGGCACGGGCCCTGGCCCGCTGTGCCCAGCTCTCCT
>JAUQOX010000111.1 GCA_030550695.1 Gemmatimonadota bacterium
GGCCGGCGCGGGTCCCCCGCCCCCTCTTCCCCCCTCGAGACCGGCCTGGAACTTAGGAGAGCACCCCATTCCCCACAATCGGAACGCCCATGATCCCCTGTGACGCCCGTAACGCGAAGCCGAGGGGGGTGTCCCGGAGCCCCTCCCCTCAAGTTTGTTCCGGGTCGGTCTTGGCCCTGGCGTTGGCCATAGGGCTTTCCGCATGCCCCTCCGGCGGATTTCCGGAGAAGGGGGACTGCGGGAGAGGGGAGGAGGAATGCCTTGCAGGGGACAGGGAAGGGACTCGGAGCGCGCCGGCAGCCGCCGATCTCCCGGCCCCGCAAGCCGCTCCCCCCGCCCTCCATCCCACGGCTCCGCCGGTGCGGCCCGGCGTGGAGGTCCTCCTCTCCGACTCCCTGCACCTCGTGGCGGGAAAAGGGGTGGGGCTCGTGACGAACCACACCGGCGTGGACCACCGGGGCGTCTCCACCATCGATCGGCTGGCTGCCACCCCGGGGCTCCGCCTGGTGGCCTTGTTTTCGCCCGAGCACGGCATCCAAGGCCGGGAAGAGGCCGGGGTCAAGGTGGCGGGGGGGGTGGACGCCCGCACGGGAATTCCCGTCCACTCCCTCTACGGCGACACGCGGAAACCCACCCCGGCCATGCTCCAGGGGGTGGAGGTGCTCCTGTTCGACATCCAGGACGTGGGGGCCCGCTACTACACCTACGTCTCCACCATGGCCTTGGCCATGGAGGCCGCCGGCGAAGCAGGGATCCCCTTCGTGGTGCTGGACCGGCCCAACCCCCTCGGAGGCGCGGCCGTCCAGGGGAACGTGTTGGACCCGGCCTTCGCCTCCTTCGTGGGGATGTACCCTGTGCCCATGCGCCACGGGATGACCCCCGGAGAACTGGCCCGGCTCTACGTGGGAGAATTCGGCCTCCGGGTGGACCTCCACGTGGTGCCCATGGAGGGATGGCGGCGGGACATGCTCTTCGGGGACACCGGCCTCCCTTGGATCCCCCCCTCCCCCAACATGCCCTCGGTGGAGAGCGCCTTCCACTACCCGGGAACCTGCCTGTTCGAGGGGACCCCCCTATCCGTGGGGCGG
Organism: Gemmatimonadota bacterium; assembly: GCA_030550695.1. GTDB lineage: Bacteria > Gemmatimonadota > Gemmatimonadetes > Longimicrobiales > Gaopeijiaceae > JAUQOX01. The sequence continues at coordinate 1,089 of JAUQOX010000111.1, forward strand.
GGGACGGGGCTGGCGTTCCAGGTGGTGGGGGCCCCCTGGCTGGACGGAGAGGCCCTGGCCCGGTCCGTGACGGCCTACGGGATCCCGGGAGTCCGGGTGGAGGCCGTGGCGTTCACGCCCCGTTCCCCCGGCGACGGAAAGTTCGACGGCCGGGAGGTCCGGGGGGTCCGCCTCACGGTCACCGACCCGGCGAGCTATGATCCCACCTGGATGGGCCTGGCCCTTCTGGTGGAGGCCCGCCGCCTGGCCGGGGGCCGTTGGAGCTGGCAGGCCTCCCACTTCGACCGCCTGGCCGGCACGGACCGCCTCCGGCTGGGGATCGAGGCCGGGCTGGGGGTGGAAGGGCTTCGAGGGGGGTGGGAGGAGCAGCTGGACCGCTTCCGCCGCTTGCGGGAGCCCTACCTCCTCTACCCCTGAGGGCCGGGACCTCCACGAAGGTCGAAGGCCGGGGCCATCTCCCCGGGCCGGACCTGCCGCGGACCGGCCGGGACGGATACCCGAGACGGCAAGGAGAAGGCATGAGCACCCAGACGAAGAGGAGAGCCCCTTTCCGGGAGTCCCGGAAGCCCTTTGCCGACCTGGGCCGGCCGGGCAAGGAGGTCAGGGTCTTCCCCCTCCCCACCGCCGCCCTGCTCCTGGGGGGAGCCGCCCTGGCGGGCTGCCGGGTTGCGGCGGCAGCCGGGGCGCCTCCCCACCCGGGCGCCCAGGTCACCCCGACCCACGAGCTGGTGGCGCTCCACGACCGGGTCCGCATGGGGGGGCTCGAGGACCGGCGCTTCACCCAGGAGGCCTACTGGAGCGTGGTGGGGCCTGTGGTGGAAGGCCACCCCGCCTTCCGCGTGGAGGAAGTGGGCCGAAGCGCCGAAGGACGCCCCTTGCGCACCGTGACCTTCGGCCGGGGGCCTGTCCCCGTGCTCCTCTGGTCGCAGATGCACGGCGACGAGAGCACGGCCACGATGGCCCTGGCCGACCTCTACGCCGCGGTGGCCCGGGAGGGCGGCCATCCCGCCCTGAGGACCATCCAGGAAGCCTTGACCGTCCACACCCTCCCCATGCTGAACCCCGACGGGGCCCAGCGCTTCCAGCGCCGGAACGCCCAGGGGATCGACATCAACCGCGATGCCCGGATGCTGGCCACCCCCGAAGGCCGGACCCTCAAAGACCTTCGGGACCGGATCCGGCCCCTTTTCGGGTTCAACCTCCACGACCAGGCCGTGGGGACCCGGGTGGGCCGCACGGACCGCGGGGTGGCCATCGCCCTCCTCTCCCCTCCTTTCGACGAAACCCGGGCGGTGAACGAGGTGCGCCACCGGGCCATGGAGGTGATGGGGGTGATGATCCAAGCCTTGGAGCCCCTGGTGGGGGGCCATGTGGCCCGCTACGACGACAGCTTCAACCCCCGGGCCTTCGGCGACCTCATCACCCGCTGGGGCACCAGCGTGATCCTGGTGGAGTCGGGGGGGTGGCCCGACGACCCCCAGAAGCAGTACCTCCGGAAGGCCAACTTCGTGGCTCTGGTGGCGGCCCTGGAGGCCATCGCCAAGGAGAGCTACAAGGGGGTGGGAACCGCCCTCTACGAGGGGCTGCCCCCCAACGGAAGGCGGGTAGCCGACCTCCTGGTGCGGGGGGCCACCCTGGTGGTTCCCGGCCTGCCGCCGTGGCGGGCCGACCTCCTGGTGAACTACGAAGATCCCCTACTGGCTGCGGGCGGGGTGATCTCCGATGTGGGGGATCTGGCCGACGTGGAGGCTTTGGACACCCTGAACCTGGAGGGGCTCTTCCTGCGCCCCCTGCCGGCGGCCTTGGACCTGAGGGGCGGAGGGGTTCAATTGCGGGTAGGGGGGCCTGCGCACTTCACCGTGAGCCGGCGCCAGGACGGCTTGGAGCCCCTTTGGACGTTCCTGGGAGGACCTCCGGCGGAACTCCGCAGGAGGCAATGAGGTTCCCCGGGTGTCGATGCGGACCGGGGTAGCCGGGCTCGCCCCCGGCGGAGCCTCGGCAGGGGGTGAGGCCCGCCGGCGGGGCGATCCTCACCCTCCTCTGGCCACCCCCTCCGCCTCTTCCAGGAAGGCGTCGAAGAGCGCCCGGGTCACGGGCCCCACCTTCCCGGTGCCGATGGGCCGGCCGTCCACCTCCACGCAGGGCTTCACCTCGGTCAACGTCCCCGTGTGGAAGGCCTCGTCGGCCTGGAACATCTCCTCCACCGGAATGGGGCGCTCCTCCACCGGAAAGCCCAGCCGCCCGCACAGTTCCAGCACCACCTCCCGGGTGATCCCCGCCAGGATCTGGTTGGAGCAGGGGTGGGTCACCACGGTCCGGCCGAACACCACGAAGAAGTTGTTCAGGGCCCCTTCGATGGCCAGCCCGTCCTTCACAAAGATGACCTCGTCGGCCCCCCGGTCCACGGCGGCCTGCTTGGCCAGCACGTTGGGCAGGAGCTGGACGGTTTTGATGTCCACCCGGGCCCACCGCTGGTCCGGCACGGTGACGGCCCGGAACCCTTGTTCCCAGCGCTCCCGGGGGGGGCGCTGGTACTCCCCGGCAAAAAGGTACACCGTGGGTGGGACGGGAGTGGAAGGGAACTGGTGGGTGCGGGGGGCGGCCCCGCGGGTGATCTGCAGATACACGTAGGAAACCGGCGCCCCCTCCAGCCCATTCTCCCGCAACAGTTGGTAGTGGACGGCTTCCAGTTCCGACGGATCGTAGTCGATGCGCAACGCCTTCAGTCCCTTCTCCACCCGGGCCAGGTGCCGGGGCCAGCGCATGAGGCGGCCCCGATAGGCCGCCGTGACCTCGTAGATCCCGTCTCCGAACAGGAACCCTCGATCGTCCACGGAGAGAAACGCTTCCTCCCGGGGGAGGAAGCGCCCGTTCAGGTACACGCGTGCCATGTGGATCGTCCTCAGCTTTCCCGCTGCTTCTTCTCCAACCGCTCGAACTCCTCCAGGAGCACGGCATCGGAGACTGGGGCGTCTTCGGAGGCGGGGCTGGGCTCCGGCTCCACAGCTTCGTCCGACGCACCGGCGGTCGTCCCCGGGGAAAGCTGTTTCGGTTCCTCCTTGGCCGGTGCCGCGATGAGCCCCATCTGCTGCTTCAGGGCCAAGAGGCGGTTTTCCACGTTGAGGTCGCCGGCTCCCGCTTCCAGGCGGAGGAACTCCTTCTCCAGGGTGTCGCCGGTAAGGGCCTCGGTGAGTTCCGCCTGAGCCAAGGCCCGGCGCTCCTCTTCTTCGATCCGCTCGGCCATGCGGTTGAAGGTCTCGAAGGCCGAAGTGTCCGAAAGCCCCGCCATGGTCTCATGGATGCGCTTTTGCGCCTGAGCCCGCTTCTGCTTGGCAATGAGAAGGTTCCGCTTCCGCTTGGCCTCTTCGATCTTGTCGTTGAGCTGGCGAAGGGACACCTTGAGTTTTTCCGTTTCCTGAGCCTGGGAGCGCCAGGTCTGCTCCAGCATCTGGGCCCGCTGGGCGTGCTCCTGCTGACGGATCAGGGCCTGCTTGGCCAGATCGTCCCGGCCTTCCCGCACGGCCAAGATCGCCCTCTGCTCCCAATCCCGGGTCTGCTTGAGCTCGTCGTCGAGCTGGGCCTTGAGCCTTCGCTCGTCGGCGATGGCGGCGGCCACCTCGCGCTTGGCCCTGGCCAACTGCTCCCGCATGTCCAGGATGACCTGGTTCAGCATCTTCTCCGGGTTTTCGGCCTTGGAGATGAGATCGTTGATGTTGGACCTGAGGAGCATGGACAACTTCTGGAAGATTCCCATGGCCTCAACCCTCCTGGCCGATCCCGGCCAGCTCCTTGATTCGTTCCATGTGACCGGACGCCGCCATCTGGAGGCTCTCCAGGGAGGCCTGCAGCTCGGTAAAGTCCAGATCCTCCAGCTCCAGGGTGTCCGTGAGCACCAGTTCCCCCTCTTCGATCCCGTAGGCTCCATGGACCAGGTCGGAGGCGTTCCAGATCAGGAGGGTCTCGTAGAGCTTCGACAGGTCCTTGTCCGGAGGCAGGTCCATCACCTTCAGGCGAAGGAGCAGGAGGGGAGGGGCATGGTGGACGACCACCGGCGGGCCGTCATTGGGGAAGCGGACGAGGTACATCCCCTCGTCCACCTCTTGGAACTCCAGATCCATGCGGATCAGGTAGCTTTCCAGCTCCTCTTTGGCGATCATGGAGTCTTCTCCGGTTGAGGGGTGTACGGGCCGGCCGACGGGGCCTTGTCGGACCGCCGGCTTCTCCGCTCCTGCCGTCGCCTGGGGACCCTGCGGCCTCCCCCCGGCCGCACCGGCTCCGAGGCCGCTTGCAAGAGGGGCCGGAGGAACCTCCCGGTATGGGAGCCCTCCACCCGGGCCACCGCCTCCGGCGGGCCTTCGGCCACAATACGCCCCCCGCCCTCCCCGCCTTCAGGTCCCAGGTCCAGGATCCAGTCGGCCGTCTTGACCACATGGAGGTTGTGCTCGATCACCACCACGGTGTTCCCCCGGTCCACCAGGCGGTGGAGCACTCCCAGAAGCACGCGGACGTCCTCAAAGTGCAAGCCCGTGGTGGGTTCGTCCAGGATGTAGAGGGTCTTCCCCGTGGCGGTCTTGGACAACTCCGCCGCAAGCTTCACCCGCTGGGCCTCTCCGCCCGAAAGGGTGGTGGCCGACTGCCCCAGGTGGATGTAGCCCAGACCCACGTCCCGAAGGGTTTCCAGTTTGGCCCGGATCCGGGGCAAGGGGGCGAAGAACTCCAAGGCCTCGTCCACCGTCATGTCCAGCACGTCGGCGATGTTCTTACCCCGGTAATAGACGTCCAGGGTTTCCCGGTTGTAGCGCCGGCCGCGGCAGACGTCGCAAGGCACATAGACATCGGGGAGGAAGTGCATCTCGATCTTCACCAGACCGTCCCCCTGACAGGCCTCACAGCGCCCCCCCTTGACGTTGAAGGAGAACCGACCCGGGGCGTAGCCCCGCATCTGGGACTCGGGGAGGGAGGCGAAAAGGTCCCGGATGGGCCCGAAGAGACCCGTGTACGTGGCCGGATTGGAGCGGGGGGTGCGGCCGATGGGGGACTGATCCACCTCGATGACCTTATCCACATGTTCCAGCCCCTCGATGGCGTCGTGGCGGCCGGGGATAACCTTGGCCCGGTAGAAATGTCGGGCCAGGGCGTAGTAGAGGGTCTCGGTGATGAGGGTGGACTTCCCCGACCCGCTCACCCCCGTCACGGCCACGAAGAGCCCCAGGGGGATACGAACGTCCAGGTTCTTGAGGTTGTGCTGCCGGGCACCCCGGATGACCAGCCAACGGTTGGGGTCCGGCTGTCGCCGAACCGGAGGCACCGGGATGGTCCGCTCTCCCCGGAGGTAGGCCCCCGTGAGGGAGGCCGGCTCGGCCAGGATGTCCTCGAGGGTCCCCTGGGCCACCACCCGCCCCCCCGCCCCCCCGGCGCCGGGGCCCAGGTCCACGATGTGATCGGCGGCCCGGATGGTGTCCTCGTCGTGTTCCACCACGATGACCGTGTTGCCCAGGTCCCGGAGCTGTTCGAGGGTATCCAGAAGGCGGTGGTTGTCCCGCTGGTGGAGACCCACAGAGGGCTCGTCCAGGATGTAGAGGACCCCCACCAGACGGCTTCCGATCTGGGTGGCCAGGCGGATCCGCTGGGCTTCGCCCCCGGAAAGGGAGTCGGCGGAGCGGCCCAGGGTCAGATAGTCCAACCCCACGTTCAGGAGAAACCCCAGGCGCTCCCGCACTTCCTTGAGGATGGGACCGGCGATCTCGGAGGGGAGGGGAGGACCGGGGGCCCGGTGCACGCCCGCCGGCGGAACCCGGCCATCCACAGGCAGCGAGTCCAGGAACTCCAACAGGCGGGGGATGGGAAGCTCCACCACCTCCCCCAGGGACTTGCCCCCCACGGTCACGGCCAGGGAAGCCGGCTGCAGGCGGCTGCCGCCGCAGGCCTTGCACGGCAAGGTGGCCAGATATTCCTCCAACTGGCTCCGGACGGCCTCGGACTTCGTTTCGCGGTAACGCCGCTCCACGCTCCGCACCACCCCCTCCCAATGGTCCTCGTAGTAGCCGTCGAAGCGGCGGGAGTGGTAGGGAAAGCGGATCTTCTTTTTCCCCGACCCGAAGAGGATGGCCTCCCGGGCCTGGGGCGGAAGCTCCCCCCAGGGCGTCTTGGGGTCGAAGCCGAAGGCTTGGGCCAGCCCCTGGACCACTGAGACCCGGAGATGGCCGGTGGGAACCCCCCAAGGGAGGATGGCCCCGTCCAGGATGGAGAGGGAAGGATCGCCCACCACCAACTCCGGGTTCACCTCCTTGCGGGAGCCCAGCCCCCCACACTCCGGACAAGCCCCGTAGGGTGAGTTGAACGAGAACTGGCGGGGTTCCAGCTCGGGGAGGCTGATACCGCATCGGGGGCAGCCGTACCGTTCGCTAAAGAGATGGCTCCGGGGACCCCCCGAGCGGTGTTCCAGGACCTCCACCACCCCACCGGCGGTGCGGAGGGCCGTCTCCACCGAATCGGCCAGGCGGTCGCGCTGGTCGTGCCGCACGGCCAGGCGGTCCACCACCACGGAGATGTCGTGGTTCTCGTAGCGGCTCAAGGTGGGCGGATCCGAGAGATCGTAGACCTCCCCGTCCACCCTCACCCTCACGAACCCCTCCCTCCGGGCCCGCTCGAACAGCTCCCGGAATTCACCCTTCCGCCCCCGGACCAGGGGGGCCAGGATCTCCAGCCGGGTCCCCTCGCCCAGTTCCAGAAGCCGGGCCACCATCTGGGAGGAGGACTGCCGGAGCACCGGATCGCCGCACTCCGGGCAGTGGGGGATCCCCACCCGGGCCCACAAGAGCCGGAGGTAGTCGTAGACCTCCGTCACGGTGCCCACGGTGGAACGGGGGTTCCGGCTGACGGTTTTCTGTTCGATGGAGATGGCGGGGCTCAGGCCTTCGATGGCGTCCACGTCGGGCTTTTCCATGAGCCCGAGGAACTGCCGGGCGTAGGCCGAGAGCGACTCCACGTAACGCCGCTGCCCCTCGGCATAGAGGGTATCGAAGGCCAGGGAGGACTTGCCGGAGCCGGAGAGCCCCGTGATAACCACAAGCCGCTCCCGGGGAAGCTCCAGGGTCAGGTTCTGGAGGTTGTGCTCCCGGGCGCCGCGGATGACGAGGAAATCGCGAGGCATAGCCGGATATTCTATCGCGGCAGAGGAGGGGGTTCAATCAGGCGTCCCTCGCGGCGCCCAAGAGCCACGAGTTCAAGGGCCCTCAGCGCTTCTTACGGAAAGGGAAGAAACCTGCTCTTGCCGGCTCCGGGTCGTAGAAGGCCCTTGATGAAGGCGGGCCGGCTTCCTTGGACAAGTTTCCGCCCAACGGGATGGCAGCCGATTCTTTGGTTTCTAGGCCCCGGTTCCCTCTCCCCCCCCGAGCCTTCTGCTCGAGCGTTGCATCCAAAACCCAGACACCCGCGATCCTCCCCCCTAGGGCTCCCCTTCGTCGCTGCCAGTCACGCGTACCTTCCCTGGGAGGCGCGTCGTAGGTGGATTCGACGGCCGGAGCCGGGTTTTGGGGGGGGATCGTTCTTGAGCCTGTTCGTACTCTGCCCCTCCTCTTCCTCGTTCTTCTCACCCATCGCCCCCCCGCCAGCAGAAGCGTCCTCGGTGCCGCTGCCACGCACGTGCCCGACAAGCTATGGGAGC
>JAUQOX010000006.1 GCA_030550695.1 Gemmatimonadota bacterium
AAAAGATGATGCCCGTACTCACCACCCAGGTTTCCAAGGGACGCCCCCGCGCCGAGACGGAAAAGAGGAGGATGTGGGCGACAAAAAAAACGAGAGAACCCCTCAGAGCCGCCGTTTCATGGACCAGACGAGCACCCCCACCATGGCCAGGTACACCCCGAGCAGGTAGGCAAAAAGAAAGGGCATTCCCAGCACCCAGGGCTCGATGCGGTTGGCCCACAGGTACACCGCCGGAGGCTCGGCCAGGGCCAAAAGAGCCAGGAACAGCGTCAGGGCAACCCGCCGGTCCCGCCCCTTTGCCCGGGAGGTGTCGGCTCCGGGGCCCACACCCGCGGTGACCTCGGGGGAGGAATGGGTCCGGTTCCGGGAAGCGTAACCCATGGTCACGGCCCCCGCCGGGGGCCGAAAGGCCAGACCTCCGCCGCCGGAGGGGCCGCAGCCCACAACAGAGCCGCCATGATCAAGGCCGACGCCAGGCACCAGGCGCAAGACGCGCCGATGACGAAGGGCTCCAGGTAGGTCAGGTACGCCGAAAAGAGGCTCCCTGCCAGCACCGTCCCCCACAAGGCCAGGACCGCCACCCGGGCCACCCCAGGGCGGCTCCCCCTCCCCACGGCCCAGAGGAGCAGGATCACCCCATACCCCGCCACCCCCAAGACCGCCGTGGGGATCACCCCGAAAAGCCGGGCATAGGGGCTCTGTTGCACCGTGTGGCAGTCTCCCACGGGGCCGCAGACCGCCTCGGTGCCCGACACCTCCACGAAGGCCAGGTACGACGCCACGGCAAGCCCCCCTGCCGCCAGCACGGGGACCACCCACCCCGGCCACCGCCGCCCCCGAGCCCAAGGCGGATAGCCCGTCCAGCCCAAGCTGAAGAGGAGGACCACCAGCACCCCCACCGCCACCCCGTTCCCCACCGGATCCAGGAGGAAGCGGTCCAGGGGGCCCATGGCCGCCGCCTCCCGGGCCACCTCTTCCAGCCGGAGCGACACAGGCGGCGGGGGGGCCGGGGTGGGCCTTTCCTCCCCTTCCTGGGTCGTGGTGGGCGGGGTCGGGCGGGCTCCGGCCGTGTCGCCGCCGGCGCCCCTCGCCAAGGTGTCGGCCCTCCGGGCTCCGGTGTCGGGCCGGGCCGGCATCGGCGCTACGGCCGTGTCCTGGCCCCCGCCGGCGGGCGGGACCGGGGCCGCCGGCGTGTCGACAGCCTGGGGGGGAAGGAGGTCCGGAGGGAGCCGGGTCATCCGCCGCCCCGGGAAGCGGACCTCCAGCAGGTCCTGCTCCTGGAGGAAGCCCAGGACCTCGGCAATGTCCGGCAGGTCGATCCCCCCCCCGGCCAGACCTTCCTCCACCATGGAGGGAAAACGGGCCGGGATCTCCTCGCCCCCGATGAGGACTTCGCTGCCCACCACCAGAATGGGGACCACCCACCGCTCTTGAGGGATGCCGAAGTGCCGCACCATGCCCATGTAGAGGGGCTCGGCGAAGGGGCGGGTGACGTCGAAAGCCAAGATGACCAGGCGGTTCCCCCACCGGTTCTCCAGGGGGATCAGGTGTTCGTTGATGACCTGGTGGCAGTGGGGGCAGGTGGGGCTGTAGAAGAGGAGGGCATGGACCACCGCCGGGGGTTCCTGGGTCCGGGCGGCCCCGACCCCGGAAAGGCACCCCAAGAAAACCGCCCCCCAAAGCGCCGCCCTGCGGCTCCAGCCCTGTAAGATCTTCACTTGCCCCTCCTCTCTTGGGACCGCTCCATCATGCCACGCCCAACCCGGCCAGGCAACGGGGAAGGGGCCGGAAGGGGACGGCCGAACCCTCCGGACCCGGTGCGACGAACCCCTTGACCGTTTCCCTCTTGTGGCGCCGACGGTAACTTTCCTGCCATGGAGCCGAGTCTCCGCCCCGTCCGGTCTTTCCTCAGCCGGAGCGCCGATCCCGCCAGGCCCTACCCTTGGGGGGGGATCCTCCACCCTTCCGGCCACGAGCGGGCTTACCGCACCATTTCCCGCTGGCAGGACTACGCCCCCACACCCCTCGTTCCCTTGAACGGCCTGGCCCACCACCTGGGCCTGGGGAAAGTCTGGTTCAAGCACGAAGGGGAGCGGCTGGGGGCGGGGAGCTGCAAGGCGTTGGGAGGGGTGTATGGGGTCCAGCGGGCCGTGGAGGGGCGGGGGGGATGCCCCACGGTGGCCGCCGCCTCGGTGGGGAACCACGGGCGGGCCGTGGCCCTGGGCGCCGCCCGCCTGGGCTGCCGGGCGGTGATCTTCCTCCCCGCCTCCGCCCCCCCTGAGCGCAAGGACCGCATCCGGGCCCTGGGGGCGGAACTCCGGGAAGTGGCCGGTTCCTACGACCAGGCCGTGGAAGAGGCCGCCGCCTGTGCCCGGGAGCAGGGGTGGGTGGTGGTGGCCGATACGGTGTCTCCCGGGGCCGGAAACACCCCCATCTACGTCATGGAGGGCTACACCGTCCTGGCCCGTGAGGTGTTGGACCAGATGCCCCCCGGGTTCTTGGCCACCCACGTGTTCCTCCAGGCGGGGGTGGGGGGGCTGGCTGCGGCGGTGGCGGCCTTTTTTTGGGCCGCCCTGGGGCCGGCCCGCCCCCTCCTGGTGGTGGTGGAGCCCGCCGAGGCCGACGGCCTCCTGGAGTCGGCCCGCCGAAACACCCTCACGCCCTCCCGGGGCAGCCTGGCAACGGCCATGGATTGCTTGGCCTGCCGCCTTCCCTCGGAGCCGGCCTGGAAGATCCTCCAGGGGGAAGCCCGGGCCTTCTTGGCCGTTTCCGATGCCGCCGCAGAGGCCGCCGTGGGGCTCCTGGCCTCGGGGGTGGGGGGAGACCCCCCCATCCGCACCCGACCCTCCGGCGCGGCGGGCCTCGCCGGGCTCCTGGCGGCCCTGGCGGATCCGGACCTCCGGCAAGCCCTCGGGCTCGGCCCCGCCAGCCGAGTCCTCCTCGTGGGAACGGAGGGGCCGTGAGCCGCCTTTTCCCTTCGGCGGGGGCCGGAACCCGGCCCGCCGGCCCCCCCGTCCCCATGGGGCCCGGCACCTCCCCCCACCACCCTGAACCGTAAGGATCCGCCATGAGCCCGCTCCCCGATCCCCCCGACACCTACGCCTCCTTTGCCGAAACCTTCCCCGAGCTGGCGAAGGCCTGGGAACTGGCGGGCCAGGCCGGTCGGACCGGTCCTCTGGATGCCAGGACGGCCCGCCTGGTGAAGCTGGCCGTGGCCATCGGGGCCCAGCAGGAGGGGGCCGTCCACGCCAGCGTCCGCAAGGCCCTGGCCATGGGCATCGGCCGGGACGAGCTGCTGCAGGTGGTGGCCCTGGCCGCCGGAACCCTGGGGTTTCCCCGGACGGTGGCGGCCTATACCTGGGTTCGGGACCTCCTGGAGCCCCGCTGAGCCTCGGGGCCTCGAGCCGCCCGGAACGAGCTTTAACCGAGAAGCTTTTCTCGTAGGAACCTTTTCCGCTCCTTCTATATATTGGGACGGTTCCTGCCCGTTCTCTTTCCCCGGCAAGGAGTCCGAGCCATGAAGATCCGGTCCCTCCTGGAGAAAAAGGGCTACGAGGTGGTCACCGTCCCTCCCTCCCTGCCCGTCCTGGATGCCATGCGGCTCCTGGTGGCCCACAACATCGGCTCGGTGATCGTGGAAGACGACAACCGGGTCCAGGGCATCCTCACCGAACGGGATATCCTCCGCCAGGCGGCCAGGAACCCCGAGGCCCTGTCCCGCCTTCGGGTGGAGGAGATCATGACCCGCGACGTGGTGGTGGGGGTTCCCGGCGACACCTTGGCCTACGTCATGGAGATCATGACCCGGAACCGTATCCGCCACCTTCCGGTGGTGGAAGACGGATGGCTGGTGGGGATCGTCTCCATCGGGGACGTGGTGGACGCCCTGCGGACGGACGTGGAGGCGGAAAACCGCTACCTGCGGGACTACATCCAGGGCAAGTTCGACTGAGATCCGGTCGAATCAGGAGGTCGGTCCCCGAGGTCCTCCCCGGGCCCGTGCCCGCCGGTCGCCTGGTCGCCCAGCACGGCGGGCCGGCCCCCCAGGGTGTGCCGGACGGACAGGGGAGCGCCCCCCTTCCCTAAGCCGATGCCTCGGGGGGCCTCACCAGGAGGAGGGGCTTGGTGCACCCCCGCAAGACCTTGTCGGCCACGCTCCCCAGGACCGCCCGTTTCATTCCCCGATACCCATGGGTGGCCATGGCCACCAGGTCGGTCCCTTGCCGTTCCACAGCCTCCAGGATGGCCCGGGCCGGGCTGGCGTGGACTTCCACCATCCCCTCCACCTCCACCCCTTCCCCCTGGAGGCGTTTCGCCACCCCGTCCAGGTAGTCCTCGCCCCGCCGCCGGCGTTCCTCGGCGTCTCCCGCCGGCAGGGGAACCGGCCGGGCCCCCACCGTCCGGAAAGGAGAAACCACATGGAACAGCGTGACCCGGGAGCCCAAGGAGCGGGCCAGGAGCACCGCGGTGGGCAAGACCCCTTCGCCGGTGACGGATCCGTCCAACGGCACGAGAAGGTGGCGGAACGAAGGGCTGGGGAACGCCTTGCCCTCTTCGTCCAGAGGCCGGATGAGGAGCAACGGAAAATGGCTGTGCCGCACCAGGGAGTCGGCCACGCTTCCCAGCCAGGCCCGGCTCATCCCCGTCCGGCCGTGGGTGGTCATGACGATGAGCTGGGCCCCGATCTCCCGGGCATGTCGTTCCAGAGCTTCCGTCACCCACCCCTCCAACAGGGCGGAACAGATCCTACGATCCGGCAACTCGGCCTTCAGGGCCGCTTCCTTTTCCTTGAGGTACTGCCGCATGGCCTCCTGGTGCTTGGCCTCGTACACCGAAAGGTCCACCCCTTCGTATTGGAAGGGGGTGTTCTGGAGGAGGTCGGTGGGCAGTTCGCAGCAGCTCACGTGGGAAAGGTTCACGGCGGCCCCCGTGGCCAGGGACAAGGCACGGGCGAAGGGGAGAGCCTGCTCGCCGAACTCCGATCCGTCCAGGGGAACCATGATCTGCTCCAGCATGGGAGCCTCCTTCCGTTCCGGTAGGGCGCGTGGGGCGTGGGTCCCTGGCCGGACCGCCGCCGCCCCCGATCGGACTAGCCTTGCAAAGAGCAAGCCGTGAACAGCGCGCTTCCTCTTCTATTATCTTCCAACCATGTCCCTCGCCTCCCTCCGCCGAGATGCCCTGGAGATCTTCCAGGCCGGAATCCGGGCCGCCGACCCCCAGGAGGCCGTGCGGCGCCACCTTTCCCGGCAGGGACGCCGCCTCCGGGCCGGAACGGACACCTACGACCTCGGAAGCCTGGGGGCTGTCCGGGTGGTGGGGATGGGAAAAGCCTCCGCCGCCATGGCCGTCCCGGTGCTGGAGGAGGTGGGCGAGGCGGTGGTGGAGGGGGCTGTCACGGTCAAGTACGGGCACGGCCTGCCCTTGGACAAGGTTCACGTCCTGGAGGCCGGCCACCCCCTTCCCGACGAAGCGGGGGTCAGGGGCGCGGAGGCGATCCTGGCCCTGGCCCGGGCCTCCGGCCCCGAAGACCTTCTGATCGTCCTGGTGTCCGGCGGGGGATCCGCCTTGAGCCCGGCCCCCCTAGGGGGTCTTTCCCTGTCCGAGAAGCAGGAGGTGACCCGCCTGCTTCTGGAGTGTGGCGCCCCCATCCAGGAGATCAACGCCGTCCGAAAACACCTTTCCCGCATCAAGGGCGGCGGGTTGGCCCGGGCGGCCTACCCGGCGCGGGTGCTGGCCCTGCTCCTTTCCGACGTCATCGGAGACGACCCCTCCACCATCGCTTCCGGGCCCACCGCCCCCGACCCCACCACCTTCGCCGACGCCCTGGAGATCCTTCGGCGCCGCGGCATCCGAGAACGGATCCCCCCCCGGGCCCTGGAGGTTTTGGAGGCTGGAGCGGCCGGCAGGATCCCGGAGACCCCCAAGCCCGGAGATCCCGTCTTCGAGGGCGTCCGGAACCTCGTGGTGGGGAGCAACGCCCTGGCCCTGGCCGCCGCCGAGGCCCGGGCCCGGGCCCTGGGCTACCACACCCTGGTCCTTTCCTCCTTCGTGGAAGGGGAGACCCGGGAGGTGGCCCGGGTTCATGCCGCCGTGGCCCGGGAAATCTTGGCCTGGGGGCGGCCCGTTCCTAGGCCGGCCTGCATCCTTTCGGGGGGAGAAACCACGGTGACCCTCCGGGGCGGGGGAAAGGGGGGGCGGAACCAGGAGTTCGTCCTGGCCGCGGCCCTGGACATCCGGGGGCTTCCCGGCACCCTCGTCCTCAGCGCGGGAACGGACGGGACCGACGGGCCCACGGACGCCGCCGGCGCCGTGGCCGACGGCACCACGGTGGAGCGGGGGTGGGCGTTGGGCCTGGACGCCTGGGCCCATCTGGAGGCCAACGACGCCTACCCCTTCTTCCGGGCCCTGGGCGATCTGCTGTGGACCGGCCCCACTCGGACCAACGTCATGGACCTGAGGGTGCTCTTGGTGGCGTAACTTCCCGGCCCGGGGCCTTGTGGGGCCCCATCCCTTCCCTTGACGGGAACACGGGGTGTTTGTCAATTCTCGGCCTTGTAAAACTGTGATGCTTGTCTCGAAGCAGGATGCACCCCGTGGGAGCCCGGGCAGGAGGTGTTGTGGAACCTTTGCGCCGAGTGGTGCTGGAGCGCCTGATCCGCTACTACCGGTATTTGGGCGAGCTGTCTGCGCGCAAAGAGATCCGGACCATTACCAGTGCCCAACTGGGCGCCGCCTTGGACATCGACCCCACCCAGGTCCGGAAGGATTTCGGAGCCATCGGCCTGGTGGGAATCAGCCGGGTGGGCTATGACGTCTGCGAGGTCTGCCGGGCCATCCGCCTCCTGTTCGGCTTCGACCACCCCTACGACGGGGTCCTGGTGGGAGCGGGGCACCTGGGCACCGCCCTGCTGGCCTACGGGGGGTTCGCCCCCTTCGGCCTCCGGATCGTGGCGGCCTTCGACAACGACCCGGCCAAGGTAGGGACCCAGGTGGCCGGTCTTACGATCCACTCCATGGACGCCCTCCGGGCGTACGTACGGGACCACAACATCCGGCTGGGGATCGTCACCACCCCGGCCTCCGCCGCCCAGGGCGTCACGGACCAGCTCGTGGCGTCGGGGGTCAAGGCCATCTGGAACTTCTCCCCTGTGCGCCTGAACGTTTCCCCGGGCGTCCTCGTTCGGAACGAGCACATCTCCCTGGGCCTCGCCCAGATCGCCTACCACCTGAACCGCCTCCGGATCCAGGAACAGGGTCCGGGCCCCGATTCGCCGAAAGAGCCCTGCCGCGAGCCCTGCGCCCCCCCCCGGCGGTAGGCGAGGGCCGTCTTCGCCCCCGGCACCGAAGTTCCCCGGGCGTCCGCCCCACGCCCAGACCAGGCTCCTCTCGCCTTTCCTCCCCTAGATGTCAATTTGTCCCAAGGTGGGAAGAAAATGAGACACCCAGGAACCCGTGGGCAGGAGGGAAGGGTCACGAAAATGTTTGGGCCCGAAAGGATTCGTGATTGTCTTCTCAAATCCCCTTGACAGGTGTCTGGCCGCACCGTAACCTGCCTTTCGTGAAAGATGTCTCGGTTTGCCTCGAGGGAAGCGGGTTTCCCCGGGGAAGCCCCCGGGAGCAGTCCAGGGCCCGAAGCTGCCGGACCACGGAGGCGGTGTTTTCGGGCGACCGGATCCGTCGGTTGGCGCAGAAGTTGCCCCCGGGGTTCGGAAGTGGAGGCCTTTTCTTGTGGCGGTTTGCGTGACGACTTTCACGAAATCGCAGGTCCCCCCACGGCGCCCCCCACCGGGCGGAAAGGAAGGTTGACATGCCGAGCTATGTGATCCCGGACAAATGTGACGGGTGCAAGGCGCTCGATAAGACCGCCTGCCAGTACATTTGCCCCAACGACCTCATGGTGCTCAACAAGGAGACCATGAAAGCCTACAACCAGGACCCCATGATGTGTTGGGAGTGCTACAGCTGTGTGAAGATCTGCCCCAACCAGGCCATCGAGGTCCGGGGATATCAGGACTTCGTGCCCATGGGGGCCAGCGTCACGGCCATGCGGAGCTCCGAAGACATCATGTGGACGGTGCAGTTCCGCGACAAGAACATCCGTCCCAAGCGCTTCAAGTTCCCCATCCGCCGGGGGGTGCCCGAGGGCCAGGCCAACCCGTTCGGCCTCTATCCCACGGGGGATGACGACATCAAGAGCCCCACGCTCATGTCGGAGCCGGCGAGCCTCAACGGCAAGGGCCCGGTGACCTTCGACAAGGTCCCCACCCTCTGATCTGAGGCGGTCTCGACCCCTACATCCCTCACTCCGAAGCACGCAAGGGAGAGTTGACGAACATGGCGGATTTTCAAACGGTAGTCGTGGAGACCGACCTCCTGATCTGCGGAGGCGGTATGGCCGCCTGCGGCGCGGCCGTCGAAGCGTCGTACTGGGCCAAGAAGCACGGGCTCAAGGTGACC
Organism: Gemmatimonadota bacterium; assembly: GCA_030550695.1. Taxonomy (GTDB): domain Bacteria; phylum Gemmatimonadota; class Gemmatimonadetes; order Longimicrobiales; family Gaopeijiaceae; genus JAUQOX01. The sequence goes on from JAUQOX010000006.1 coordinate 8,458, forward strand.
TTGGTGGACAAGGCCGCCATGGACCGTTCGGGGGCCGTGGCCATGGGTCTTTCGGCCATCAACCAGTACGTGGACCTCAACAGCGGCAACAACACCGTCAAGGACTACTGCGACTACGTGCGCAACGACCTCATGGGGATCACCCGTGAGGACCTGGTGGCCAGCATCGCCCGGCACGTGGACAGTACCGTCCATCTCTTCGAGAAGTGGGGCCTCCCCATCTGGAAGGACGAGAACGGCAACTACGTCCACGAGGGCCGTTGGCAGCTCATGATCAACGGTGAGTCCTACAAGGTCATCGTGGCGGAAGCGGCCAAGAACGCCTTGGCCGAGGCCGGCGGACAATACTTCGAGCGGGTCTTCATCACCCACCCCCTCATGGACGGCAACAAGTGCGTGGGCGCCATCGGCTTCAGCGTACGCGAGAACAAGGTGTACGTGTTCAAGGCCAAGGCCACGCTGGCGGCCATGGGCGGCGCCGTGCACGTCTTCAAGCCCCGGTCCACCGGTGAGGGCTTCGGCCGCTCGTGGTATCCGCCCTTCAACTCGGGCGCCAGCGCCTTCTTCACCATCTACGCCGGCGCCGAGATGACCTGCCAGGAGGTGCGCTTCATCCCCGTCCGGTTCAAGGACGCCTACGGCCCGGTGGGCGCCTGGTTCCTCCTCTTCAAGTCCATCGCCACCAACGCCTACGGCGAGGACTACATGAAGACCAACGCCGCCGAGCTGGAGAAATGGGCGCCCTACGGGAAGGTGAAGCCTACCCCGGCCAACATCCGGAACTGGCTCATGATGCTGGACGTGATGGACGGCAAGAGCCCCATCTACATGCAGACGGCCGATGCCATCAAGCGGATTGCCGAGAGCGCTCCCGACGAGAAGGCCGCGCAGAAGAAGCTCAAGGAGCTGGAAGCCGAGGCGTGGGAAGACTTCCTGGACATGACCATCTCCCAGGCCATCCTCTGGGCCGCCCACAACGTGGAGCCCGAGAAGAAGCCCTCGGAGATCATGGCCTGCGATCCCTACTTCATCGGTTCCCACTCGGGAGCTTCCGGAGCCTGGGTGTCGGGGCCCGAGGATCTCCAGACCCCGGCCACCAAGGACGAGTACTTCTGGGGCTACACGAACATGACCACCGTGGACGGCCTCTTTGCCGCCGGTGACGCGTCGGGGGCCTCCAGCCACAAGTTCTCGTCGGGCTCCTTCACCGAGGGGCGGATCGCCGGCAAGAGCGCCATCGCCTACATCCTGGACCACAATCAGGCCCCCAACGTGGATCAGGGGCAGGTGGAGGCCCTGAAGGCCGAGATCCTCAAGCCCCTGGACACCTTCGAGAAGTTCAAGGGTGCCACCACGGATCCCGAGGTGAACCCCCACTACATCCGGCCCAAGCAGTTCATGTTCCGGCTCCAGAAGCTCATGGACGAATACGCCGGGGGTGTGTCCGCCCAATTCAAGACCAACGACAAGCTGCTGGAGAGGGCGCTGGAACTCTTGGCCTTCCTCAAGGAAGACTCGGCCAACCTCGCCGCCCAAAACCTGCATGAGCTTATGCGGGCCTGGGAGTGCGTGCACCGGATGTATCAGGCCGAGGCCCACGTGCGGTCGGTCCTCTTCCGGGAGGAGACCCGCTGGCCCGGCTACTACTTCCGTGCCGACAAGCCCCAGATGGACAACGAGAACTGGCTGGCCTTCTGCAACTGCAAGTACGACCGCAACACGGGCGAGTGGACCATGATCAAGCGCCCGGTGAAGTACATCACCCAATAAGCGGTCGCCCAGGCCCGGCGTTTCGGGGGCACGAGCCCCTGAAACGCCGAGGCCGGGTCCCGTCCTTCACCACCTGCAAGGGTCGTAGGATCCCATGACGGAAACCCCACGCACCTGTCCTCACTGCGGCGACGAGCTCAAGACTTGGCGTGTTCCCCCGGGGGCGTCGTGGAACGACGAATTCTTCCTCGTCTGCTTCAACGACGACTGCCCCTACTACCGGCGGGGCTGGAAGTGGATGAAGGAGCAATACAACCAAGACGCTTCCTACCGGTACACGTGGATCCCTTCCATGCGTGCCTCGAGCATGATCCCCGTCTGGTCCGACAAGGCTACCCGGGAGATGATCGTGTGCGACAAGGGTGGGGGGTGTGGATAAACGCGGAGGGAGACATGTCGCACCTTGAGGGGCCGAATGGCGACGGCGGCGATCCGCAGCAGGAGCTGAAAGAAAAAATCTTGGAGGGTTACGAGCGGCTCGGGCCGGAGAGCACGTTTCGTTTTTCCTGTCATCCCGGCATCTCCTGTTTTAACAAGTGTTGCGCAGACGTCAACATTTTCCTCTCTCCCTATGACGTTTTGAGGCTCCGCAAACGTCTGGGTCTCTCGTCGGGGGAGTTTCTCCGCAAGTACACCCTGCTTCCCATCCAGAAAGATCTGAAAACGCCGGCGGTCCTCCTCCGCATGAACGACGACCGGGCCCGCACCTGTCCGTTTCTCACCGAAGGTGGGTGCGGCGTCTACTCGGACCGGCCTTGGCCGTGCCGCATGTATCCCTTGGGTCTGGCCGCCGCCCGCGACACTCCCGACGGGTGGAGGGGAGAGCGCTTCTACTTCCTGCTCCAGGAAGAGGGGTGCCTGGGCTTCGGCGAGGCCAAGGAGTGGACGGTGCGGGAATGGATGGACGACCAGGGGGTGGAAGAGTATGACCGCTGGGGGGAGGCCTACAAGGAGCTCACCCTTCACCCGCACTTCGACCAAGGGAAATCCCTCACCCCCCAGCAGATGGAGATGTTCTACATCGCTACCTACGATCTGGACAAGTTCCGGGAGTTCGTGTTCGAGAGCACCCTCCTGGCACGATTCGAGGTGAGTGAGGATCTGGTGGAAGAGATGCGCTACAGCGACGAGGCCTTGCTGGAGTTCGGGTTCTTGTGGCTGAGGTTCGCCCTCTTCGGCGAAAAGACCATGAAGGTAAAACCCCACGTGGCGGAGGCGTTTCGAGGGCAAGTGGACAAGCAGGCTTTGGCCCGCGGCTAGACTGTACGTTCTCCTGAAGGGGAGATTCCATGAGCAAGAACGGAAAACGAGGATCGGTCCTGGTCATCGGCGGGGGGATCAGCGGCCTCACGGCCGCCGTAGAAGCCGCGGAAGCGGGGGCCGAGGTGATCATCGTGGAGAAGGAGGCTTTCTTGGGAGGCCGGGTGGCACGATCCAACCTCTACTTCCCCAAGATGTGTCCTCCCACCTGCGGCCTGGAGATCAACCTCCGCAGGGTCAAGACGAATCCCCGGATCCGGGTGTTCACCCTGGCCGAGGTGGATTCCATCAGCGGAACCGCCGGAAACTTCAAAGTGGTCATCCGCAGGCACCCCCGCTTCGTCAACGAAAAGTGCACCATGTGCGGGGCCTGCGCCCAGGTGTGCCCGGTGGAGCGTCCCAACGCCTTCAATCTGGGCCTGGACAAGACCAAGGCGATCTATCTGCCCTTTGAGATGGCCTACCCCGCCCGCTTCGTCGTGGACCCCGCCACCTGTCTGGGAGCCGAACGGTGCGGCCAGTGCGTAACCGCCTGCCCCTACGGCGCCGTCGATCTGGCCATGGGCCCCGAGACGGTGGAGGTGGAGGTGGGAGCGGTGATCTGGGCCACGGGATGGGCGCCGCCCGACGCTGCGAAGTTCGAGGGGCTGGGTTTCGGCCTTTACCCCAACGTGCTCACCAACGTCATGGTGGAACGGCTCACGGCCCCCAACGGTCCCACGAAAGGGCGTCTTACCCGCCCCTCCGACGGAGGCCCCATTCGATCCGTGGCCTTTGTGCAGTGCGCCGGGTCCAGGGACGAGAACTACTACCGGTACTGCTCCGGCGTGTGCTGTCTGGCCTCCCTCAAACAGGCCCGCTACATCCGCGAGCAGTACCCCGATGCCAAGATCTACGTCTTCTACATCGACATCCGGGCCCCGGGACGAATGGAGGACTTCTTCACCGCCACCAAGGCCGATCCCCATCTTGTCCTCATCAAGGGCAAGGTGGCCAAGATCAGCGAGGATACCGCCACCCGTTCCCTGACGGTGGAGGCGGAGGACACCCTTACGGGCACGAAGGTGGTCGAAACCGTGGACCTGGTGGTCCTGGCCACGGGAATGGTTCCCAACGGGATCGGTAAGACCCGGGTGGCCGGAGAGCTGGTCCTGGACGAGCACGGCTTTCTGGCACCCGTTCAACCCATGCAGGGGATGTTCGCCGCCGGCGTGGCCAAGCGGCCGGTGGACGTGGCCTCGGCCAACCGCGATGCCACCGGGGCCGCTCTGAAGGCCCTGCAACACCTCAGCGCGGAGTAGCCGCATGGAAAAGAACGTAGCCGTTTACCTCTGTCGGGGGTGCGACATCGGCGGCGCTCTGGACATGGACGCGCTGAAGGCTGTCGCCACGGACGAATACAAGATCTCCCTGTGCCGCGATCACGAGTGCCTGTGCGGAGAGGCGGGGCGGGAACTCATCCGCCACGACATCCAGGACGGCGTCAACAGCATCGTGGTGGCCGCCTGCTCCCACCGGTACATGACGGACGCCTTCACCTTCGACGGGGTCTTGACCACCCGGGTCAACCTCCGGGAGGGCGTGGTCTGGAGCCATGAGCCCAACCACGAAGACACGGACATGCTGGCCCGCGACTATCTGCGGATGGGCATCGTCCGCGCCCAAAAGGCTGCCCTCCCCGAGCCCCTTCAGGTCGAGGTGGAGCGGACGGTCCTGGTGGTGGGGGGCGGGATCACCGGCCTGACCGCGGCCTTGGAGGCAGCCAAGGCCGGCTATCCGGTGGTGCTGGTGGAGAGGGAGGCCGAACTGGGCGGATGGATGCGGAAGTGGTCCAAAGGGATTCCCCACGGACCCACCTACCGGGATCCCCAGGATACCGACATCGGCTTCCTCGTCGCCCAGGCCAAAAACCACCCGAAGATCACCATCCACACCGGGGCGGTCATCGAGAAGACCCGCGGTCAGCCGGGACAGTTCGACGTCACCTTGCGAAAGAACGGGTCGGTGGTGGAGTTCCGGGTGGGCTCCATCGTGCAGGCCACGGGGTGGAAGCCCTACGACGCATCGAAGCTGGAGCATCTGGGCTATAACCAAAGCCCGGACGTCATCACCAACGTCCAGATGGAGGAGATGCTGGCCCAGGGCAAGCTGGCCCGCCCCTCCGACGGCAAACCTCCCAAGCGCATTGCCTTCATCCAGTGCGCCGGCTCCCGGGACCCCGCTCATCTGCCCTACTGCTCCGGCGTTTGCTGTCGGGTCACCCTGAAACAAGCCCTGATGGCCCGGTCCCTGGATCCCGAGGTGGAGGCCTATGTCCTGTACAAGGACATCCGCAGCCCGGGACAATACGAAGACTTTTACAAGAGGGCCCAGGAAGATCCCGGCATCTTCTTTACCAAGGCCGAAGTGACGGGGGTGAGGAACGGCGGCGCCACCCTCAAGGTGGAGGCCGACGACACCCTGCTGGGAGGTCCCATCGCGCTGGAAGCCGATCTGGTGGTCCTGGCTACCGGCATGGTCCCCCGCTCCGCGGACGGCGAACTCATCCGCAAGTACCTGGACGCCAAGCGGGTGGTGGAGAAGGGGGAGGCAGGAGCCCAGCTCGAAGCGGCCAAGCAGACCGTAGAAGAACTCCGGTGCCTCGAAGGGGGGGAGATCCTCCAGCTCGCTTACCGGCAGGGACCGGATCTGCCGGTGCTGAAGTACGACTTCCCCGACTCGCACTTCATCTGCTTCCCCTACGAGAGCCGCCGGACGGGGATCTACCCGGCGGGGTGCGTCCGGAACCCCATGGACTCCCAGTGCTGTCGGGAAGACGGGGCCGGGGCTGCCCTCAAGGCCATCCAGGTCCTGGAAGTCACGGCCCGGGGCGAGACCATGCACCCCCGCTGGGGCGACATGTCCTTCCCGGATTTCTTCCTCCAGCGGTGCACCCAGTGCAAGCGGTGCACCGAGGAGTGCCCCTTCGGCACCTTGAACGAAGACGAGAAAGGCACGCCCCAGCCCAACCTGGCCCGGTGCCGCCGCTGCGGGATCTGTCTGGGAGCTTGTCCGGAGCGGATCATCTCCTTCAAGGACTACTCCCCCGAAATCGTGGGCTCCATGATCAAGGCGGTGGAGATCCCCGACGAGTTCGAGGGCAAGCCGAGGCTCTTGGGTCTGCTCTGTGAAAACGATGCCTACCCGGCCCTGGACACGGCCGGCCTGAAGCGCCTCCAGCATTCTCCTTGGATCCGGTTCATTCCGGTCCGTTGCCTGGGTTCGGTGAACATCGTGTGGATCTCCGACGCCCTTTCCCGGGGGTTCGACGGTATCCTGCTGGTGGGCTGCAAGTCCGGTGAGGACTATCAATGCCACTTCATCAAGGGAAGCGAGCTGATGCAGACCCGCAGCAAGAACGTGCAGGAGAAGCTCAAACAGTTGGCTCTGGAGGAAGAAAGGGTGCGGCTGGAGCTTCTGCCCATCGACCAGCCGGAGAAGCTGGTGGAGATCATCAACGCCTTCGCCGAAGAGGTGGAAGGGATCGGGATGAACCCCTTCAAAGGCTTCTAAGGACGAGGTGAGGAGCATGGCCCAGGCAACGGTGGTCAGGCCGGACCGGAAGTTCTTGGAAGAGATCGTTGCCGCAGGTGGCGGCGATCTGAAGAAGTGCTTCCAATGCGCTACCTGCTCGGTGGTGTGCGGGCTGTCGGACGCCGGAAGTCCTTTTCCCAGAAAGGAAATGCTCTGGGCCCAATGGGGTCTCAAGGACCGCCTGTTGAGCGATCCTGACGTGTGGCTTTGCCACCAGTGCAACGATTGCTCCATCCGCTGCCCCCGAGGCGCCCGCCCCGGCGACGTCTTGGCCGCAGTTCGGCAGAAAGTGATCCAACATTTTGCTTTCCCCTCCGCGATGGGGCGCTGGGTGAACTCGCCCCGGGCGCTTCCGTTGGTGCTGGTGCTGCTGCCGGTGGTGCTACTGGCAGGAGCCCTAGGCATCCGCGGCCCCGTGGAGGCGGCCGTAGGGTACGTGGATCCCCACGGGCACGAATTCTATGCCCATTTCTTTCCCCATTGGCTCCTCATCGTGTTCTATTCCAGCCTGACCCTGCTGACCTTTGCGGGTCTGCTGGTGGGGCTGGTGCGGTTCTGGAAGGGGATGCAAGGGATGGATCGGGCTCTGGGGAGCCGGACCGTTCGGACAAGTTTCTGGACTGCCGCCTGGGGTGCCCTGAAAGAGGTCTTCACCCATGTCCGCTTCGGCAAGTGCACCGATCAGGCTGCCCGGCGGACGAACCATCTGTTGGCCTTCTACGGATTCGTAGCCCTCTTCGTGGTAACGCTGTGGGCCACCGCCGATCTCTATCTGTGGCCCCATGTTCTGGGCGATGCCTTCCCCCAATACCCCTTCGGCCTTCTCCACCCCATGAAGATCTTGGCAAACCTGGGAGGCGTTCTGTTGGTGGTGGGCACCTTCCGGGCCATGATGGCCAGATGGAAGGCGCCCCAGGACGGTAGGCATCGGAGCACCTCGTTCGACTGGGTCTTCCTCTGGCTGTTGTTCGCCGTGGGGGTCACCGGCTTCGTGGTGGAAATTTTCCGCTTCCTGGCTGAAGCCCGCTATGGCGACACCGCCTACGCCAGCCCCATGGCACCGCCGGCTTATGCGTTCTATTTCATCCACCTGGTAGCCGTCTTCGGTCTCCTGGTGTATTTGCCGTATTCCAAATTCGCCCACCTGTGGTACCGCCTGGTGGCCATGATCTATGCGCATCAGACAGGCCGAAACGACGGGGTCAGGCCCCGGGAAAGGACAGTCACAGGCACCGCTTGAAGGAAAGGCGAGGCGCCCGAGCCCTGCGCCTCCACACCGCTCACGCGCCGAGGATGTCGGCCGGAACGAGGAAGGAACCATGTCCCAACTGGTGAAACCCCATGGCAAGGAGCAGGTCCTTAAGCCTCTCCTTCTCCAGGGCAAGGAGTTGGAGGAGGCCAAGAAGAAGGCGGCTACCCTGAAGAAGATTCCCATCACTTCCAGGGAAACCGGCGACGTGATCATGATGGGGATCGGCGGGTTTACCCCTCTTCGCGGTTTCATGGGTTACGACGACTGGAAGGGCTGTGTCACCGACATGTTCATGTCCGACGGCACCTTCTGGCCTATCCCCATCACCGTGTCCGCCTCCAAAGCCGACGCCGACAGCCTCGCCAAGGGAGAGGAGGTGACCCTGGTGGACGAGGAGACCGGCGAGTTCATGGCCATCATGACGGTGGAAGAAAAGTACACCATCGACAAGGAGCTGGAGTGCAAGGAGGTGTTCCGCACCACGGACACCGAGCACCCCGGGGTCAAGATGGTCATGGCCCAGCGCGAGGTGAACCTGGGCGGACCGGTGCAGGTGTTGAGCGAGCTGGACTTCCCCACCACCTTCGCCGGGATCTATCAGCGGCCGGCGGAGGCCCGGGCCATCTTCGAGGAGCGGGGCTGGAGCACGGTGGCGGCCCTGCAGCTCCGCAACCCCATGCACAACTCCCACGCGTACCTGGCCAAGATTGCCATCGAGGTCTTGGACGGGGTGTACGTGCACCAGCTTTTGGGCGCCCTCAAACCGGGCGACATCCCGGCCGACGTGCGGGTGAAGTGCATCGACGCCCTGGTTCAGAACTACTTCGTCCCCGAGCGCGTGGTGCAGGGCGGCTATCCTCTGGACATGCGCTACGGCGGCCCCCGGGAGGCCCTCCTCCATGCCCTCTTCCGGCAGAACTACGGCTGCTCCCACCTCATCGTGGGACGGGACCACGCCGGGGTGGGAGACTACTATGGTCCCTTCGACGCCCAGAAGATCTTCGACGAGATCCCCAAGGGCGCTCTCCTCACTCAACCCCTCAAGCTGGACTGGACCTTCTACTGCTACAAGTGCGGCGAGATGGCCTCCATGAAGACCTGCCCCCACAAGGAGAAGGCCGTCCTCGACGAAAACGGAAACTACGTCTCCGGCGACCGCCTCCTCCTTTCGGGGACCATGCTCCGAAAGCTCCTGTCCGAGGGGAAGAACGTTCCCAAGGAGTTCAGCAAGCCTGAAGTCGTGGCCATTCTGCGGGAATACTATGCTTCGCTGGAGGAGAAGGTGGAGGTGAAACTGCACGGGATGGCCACCGGAGACGCGGCCAAGAAAGGCTGAGACACGCATCCACCGCCCCGGGGGGTGTGCAACACCCCCCGAACCACCACGCGCCCCCATGGGCGGAGACGACGGGAGGAACACCATGGAGATCGTAACGCTCGGCGGCAAGCAGATCGAAATCGACGAGGACGGGTTCATCCAGGATCCCGATGCCTGGGACGAAGCCGTGGCCCGCGATCTGGCCAAGACCGAGGGGATTGAAGAGATGACGGAGGACCATTGGAAGGTGGTGAACTACCTCCGGCAATACTACCTGGAATACAACATGGCTCCCATGATCCGGAAGCTGTGCAAACAGACGGGATTCTCGTTGAAGGAGATCTACGATCTGTTCCCCAGCGGCCCGGCCAAGGGAGCCTGCAAGGTGGCGGGTCTGCCCAAACCTACGGGCTGCGTCTGAAGGGTGCCCGGTGCTCCTCCTTTACGGTGGGGGCACCGGGGCCGAAAAAAAGCAAGGAACGGCGGTCCACGGGTCCGAAACCCGACAAAACGGTACCCGCGGGCCCTCGGATCTCGACAACACAGGGAGTTCGATGATCGTCCAGCTCCTCAGGGAACGGCAAGGGGAAATTGCGCAACGCTGGACAAGGGCTCTGCTGGCTACCTATCCGGCCGATGCTGCGGCCCTTTTCGAAAGGGAACAGGATCCCTTTGCCAACCCCGTGGGCCGCACCATCCGGGAAGGGACGGCGGAGCTCTTGCAAGCCATCCTGAACGGGATGGACCCCCACGCCCTGCGCCGGAGCCTCGACCTTATGCTGCGAGTCCGGGCCGTGCAGCAGTTCTCGCCTTCCCAGGCGGTGGGGTTCGTCTTTGCCCTCAAGCCCATCCTTCGGGCGGTGATCCCCGAAGCTCGGTCCGACACAGAGCTGGCCGAGGCCTTGTCGGAACTTGATGACAAGGTGGACCAGGTGGCCCTGCTGGCCTTCGACGTGTACTCGGAGTGCCGGGAAGAGATCAGCCGCCTGCGGGTCGCCGAGGTGAAACGGCAGGTGGCGTGGGTGATGGAGCAGCTCCAGAAAAGATCCCGGAGGGCGGGCCTCGAGCCCGGGGGAAGGGCCGGGGAGGACCTGCGCCGGGAGGAACTACCAGGACCAGGAGGCGAGGCTCCATGAACGTGTTGGTGGCCCTGGGGGCCGCAGTGGGCGTCTTTGCCGCAGGGATGGCCGGAGGTGCCTTGGGCTTGGGATGGCTCTTCGGGGTGGTGATTCCCGGTTTGGCTCTCCTCGTTTTCCTGGGCGGACTCGCGGTCAAGGTGTGGGATTGGGTGAGCACTCCCGTGCCGTTTCGCATTCCCACCACCTGCGGCCAGCAGACTTCCCTCGACTGGATCAAGCCGAACAAGCTGGAAAATCCCCACACGGGGATCCAGGCCCTGGGGCGCATGGCCCTGGAGGTCCTCTGCTTCCGGTCCCTGCTGCGGAACACCAAGGCGGAGATGGTCCAAGGGCGGCGTCTGGCCTACCGGACCTCGCTGGGCCTGTGGCTGGGGGCCATGCTCATGCACTGGTCGCTCCTGGTCATTCTCATCCGTCACCTGCGCCTCATGACCAACCCGGTGCCGGCTTTCGTTTCTTTCCTGGAAGCTGCCGACGGGTTCCTGGAAATCGGCCTGCCGGCGGTGTTCGTCACCACGGTGACCTTTCTGGCCGGCGTTACCTACCTGCTGGCGCGACGTTTCACCAACCCGCAGGTAAGGTACATCTCCTTGGCAGGAGACTATTTCCCCCTGTTCCTGCTCTTGGGAATCGGTTTGAGCGGCGTGTGGATGCGACACTTCGGAAAAGTGGACATCGCCGCCATCAAGGAGCTGATGCTCAGCCTCTTCCACTTCTCGCCCGCTGTGCCTGAAGGCATCAGTCCTGTTTTTTACGGGCATCTCTTCCTGGCTTCGGTACTCCTGGCCTATATCCCCTTCAGCAAGATCGCCCACATGGCGGGAATCTTTTTGAGCCCTACCAGGAACCTGGCCAACAACAATCGGGCCGTCCGCCACGTGAACCCTTGGGACTACCCGGTCAAGGTGCATACCTACGAGGAATACGAAGAAGAACTGCGGGACAAGATGGTGGCCGCCGGCCTCCCGGTAGAGAAGCCGCTGGAGAAGGAATAGCCCCATGTCGAAATTCGACGAAGCGAGCCATTACCGTCAGGAGGATCTCCTCAAGATCGACTGGCGTCCCCCCAAGACGCCCTGGATGAAGACCCCCGTGGACTTCCGCCCGGGAACCTACATCTACCCCGGCAAAGCCAAGAACTTGAAGGTCCTGGATCTTCCCAACCCCCGCGACTGGTCGGTGGAGGACCAGGACTGGAAGCTCCCGGAAGACTGGAAGAAGCGGGTCCTGGACGGCATGGCGGACCGCCTGAGCAAGTACCGCTCCTTCAAGGTGTTCATGGACACTTGCGTCCGTTGCGGTGCCTGCGCCGACAAGTGTCACTTCTTTTTGGGGAGTGGAGACCCCAAGAACATGCCGGTTTTGCGCGCCGAGCTGCTCCGGGCCGTCTATCGGAAGGATTTCACCGCCCTGGGCAAGATATTCGGCGAGCTGGCAGGCGCCCGGGAACTCACCACGGACGTCATCAAGGAGTGGTTCTATTACTTCTACCAGTGCACGGAGTGCCGCCGCTGCTCCGTGTTCTGCCCCTACGGGATCGACACCGCCGAAATCACCATGATGGGGCGGGAGCTTCTGGGTCTTTTGGGGATCTACGTGAACTGGGTCATCGAGCCCGTGGCCAACTGCTACCGCTTCGGCAACCACCTGGCTATCCAGCCCCACGGGTTTGTGGACACCCTGGAGTTCATGGCCGACGACATCGAAGACGTGACGGGGATCCGGGTGGACATTCCCATCAACCGCAAGGGCGCCGAGATCCTCTTTGTCACCCCCTCCGGCGATCTGGTGGCCGACCCCGGGATCTACACCTGCATGGGTTACCTGTTGCTCTTCCATGAGCTGGGGCTGGACTACACCTGGAGCACCTACGCTTCCGACGGAGGGAACTTCGGACTCTTCACCTCGGCGGAAGCCATGAAGAGGCTGAACGCCAAGATCTACGCCGAAGCCAAACGCTTGAAGGTGAAGTGGATCCTGGGAGGCGAGTGCGGCCACATGTGGCGGGTGATCCACCAGTACATGGACACCCTGAACGGGCCCGCCGATTTCCTGGAGGTGCCCCGCTCTCCCATAACGGGGACGGTGTTCAAGCACGCTCGCTCCACCAAGATGATCCACCTCATGGAATTCGTCGCCGACCTCATCCGGCACAACAAGCTCAAGCTGGACAAGTCCCGCAACGATCACCTGCGGGTGACCTTCCACGATTCCTGCAACCCGTCCCGGGCCATGGGCATCTTCGAAGAGCCCCGCTACGTGATCCGGAGCGTGTGCAACCATTTCTACGAGATGCCCGACAACACCATCCGGGAGCAGACCTTCTGTTGCGGGGGCGGGGCCGGTTTGGGGACGGACGAGAACATGGAGATGCGTTTGCGGGGAGGACTCCCCCGGGGAAGCGCCCTCCGGCACGTCCAGGAGAAGTATGGGGTCAACATGATGGCGGCCATGTGCGCCATCGACCGGGCCACCTTGGTGACGGTAGCCGACTATTGGGCGCCCGGCGTGAAGATCACCGGCATTACCGAGCTGGTGGCCAACGCCATGGTCTTTACCGGTGAAAAGCGGCGTACCCGCAACCTCCGGGGCGAGCCCATCCCGGGTATGGAGCTGGAAGAGTCCGAGACAACCACCGTGGAGCAAGGAGCCGCCATCCATGGGTGACCGCGGAAAAGCCCTCGTCGGTCTCGGCGTTTTTATCCTGTTGGTCACCTTCCCCCTTTGGGGTCGGTTGGCCGGCGGACAGCCGGTTCCCGGCCGGGACGATCTGGTCTACCCCGACCCCGCCAAGGCCACGGACTGCATCGAGGCCCGGGACTGGATGACCGCCAATCACATGAACCTCCTGAACCGCTGGAGGGACGATCTGGTTCGGCGGGGCGTGACCGAGTACGTGTCCAGCTCGGGGAAACGTTACTACCCCAGCCTCACCAAGACTTGCCTGGACTGCCACGACGACCGGGACAAGTTCTGCAACCGTTGTCATGACTACGCCCACGTCACCCCCACCTGCTGGGAGTGCCACACCACGCCGGGGGGAGGGGCCTGAGCCATGGAGAAAAAGACTCGCCGGGAATTCTTGAAGGAGGCCGGTACAGCGGCGTTGGGCCTGGGATGGGCCCTTCCCCTGGCCGCTGCCGGCTGTGCCCCGAGGGGGCACAACATTGCGGGGTCCCAGCGCCAGTGGGCCATGGTGGTAGACCTGGAGAAGATCCAGGATCCGGCGGTGCGGGAGGCGGCCCAAAAGGCGTGCGCCCGGACCCACAACATTCCCCACATTCCGGACCCACAGGAAGAGATCCAGTGGATCCGGGTGGAGTCCTTCGAGCACGTCTTCGAGGACCAGATCCACGGGGCCATGCCCCCCCACGAGCTGGAGCGGTCGGTCCTGGTGCTTTGCAACCATTGCACCAACCCCCCTTGCGTCCGGGTATGCCCTACCCAGGCCACCTGGAAACGGGAAAGCGACGGCATCGTCATGATGGACATGCATCGCTGCATCGGGTGCCGTTACTGCATGGCCGCCTGCCCCTACGGGTCCCGGAGCTTCAATTGGCGGGATCCCCGGCCCTTTATCGAGACCGACGCCGAGGGAAAGTTCCTGTCGGATTTCCCCACCCGGACCCGGGGGGTGGTGGAAAAATGCAACTTCTGCGCGGAGCGCCTTCGGGACGGACTCGAGCCGGCCTGCGTGGAAGCGGTTCGGGAGGTGCCGGGGGGGGAGGGGGCGCTGGTCTTCGGTGACCTCACCGATCCCCATTCCGAGGTGAGCCACATCCTCCGGGAAACCCCCTCCAGGGCCCGCAGGGTGACCCTGGGGACGGGACCCAACGTCTTCTATATCGGCTGACGAGGGGGAGCCATGCTGGAAGCAGCGTTTCGCGGGGGAGGACGGTACTGGGCCCTGTTGGGGTTCTGGGGGCTTCTCGTGGCCCTGGGGCTGGGGGCTTGGGGCCGGCAGTTCACCGAAGGGCTCACGGTCACCGGCATGTCCCAGGATGTGACATGGGGGATCTACATTGCCCAGTTCACCTTCCTGGTGGGGGTAGCGGCCTCGGCCGTGATGGTGGTCCTGCCCTACTACCTCCACAACTACAAGGTGTTCGGGCGCATGGTCATTCTGGGCGAAGGGTTGGCCATCGCTGCCGTCCTCATGTGCATGCTCTTCATCTTCGTGGACATGGGCCAGCCCACCCGGGTGGCCAACGTCCTCCTCCACCCCACCCCCAACTCCATGATGTTCTGGGACATGGTGGCCCTGGGGGGTTACCTCGTTCTGAACCTGCTCATCGGGGCCGTGACCTTCGATGCCGAAAGGAGGGAGGCTCCCCCCCCCCACTGGATCAAGCCCATCATCGTGCTGTCCATCCCCTGGGCCGTGAGCATCCACACGGTCACGGCGTTCCTGTATTCCGGCCTGGAGGCCCGGGCCTTCTGGATGACGGCGATCCTGGCGCCCCGCTTCCTGGCTTCGGCCTTCGCTTCGGGTCCCAGTCTCCTCATCCTCCTGGCGCTGATCCTGAGGCGGTTCACCCGCTTTGATCCGGGCGAGGAGGCCATCCGGAAGCTGGCCCTTATCGTCACCTACGCCATGACGGTGAACATTTTCTTCGTAGGGGTCGAGCTGTTCACGGCCCTGTACAGCGACATGCCCCACCACACCTACCCCTTCCGGTACCTGTACCTGGGGCTCCACGGCCACGACTCCCTGGTCCCCTGGATGTGGTTCGGGGCTGCCCTCACCGTGGTATGCGTCACGCTGCTCTTGGTACCCCGCACCCGCAACGACCTCCGGCTCCTCCCCTTCCTCTGCGCCGGGGTGATCCTGGCCATCTGGATCGAAAAGGGCGTGGGGCTGGTCATCACCGGCTTCGTGCCCAACCCCTTGGGGAGGATCACCGACTACGCCCCCACGGGGGTGGAGGTCGCCGTGACGTTGGGGGTCTACGGGTTCGGTTTTCTGGTATTGAGTTTGCTATACAAGATCGTGGTAAACGTCCGTGAACGGATGATCCCGGCCTAGACGTCGGGAGCCTGCGGACCGGAGGTTGGAGGTCACCCTTACGCCATCCTATGCAAGCCGGAAAGGAAGACGACGATGGCTGAACCCCAGAGGAACACCCCGCTGTTGGACGAGCTGAAGAAAGGTCCATGGCCCAGCTTCGTCACGCAAATCGAGGAAATGGCCGACGCGGGGAAAGAGGCCTGTGACCAGCTCCTGCGCCTGCTGGAGCGGTCCTACAACGAAAAGATCGGCCACTGGAAGCACGGTGGTATTGTGGGGGTGATGGGCTATGGGGGTGGAGTGATCGGCCGGTACAACGACCTGCCGGAGGAGTTCCCGGCCATCGCCCATTTCCATACCATGCGGGTGAACATGCCCAGCGGATGGTTCTACACCTCCGACGCCCTCAGGACCATCTGCGACATCTGGGACCGCCACGGCTCCGGGCTCACCAACATGCACGGCTCCACGGGGGACATCATTCTGCTGGGGACCACCACGGAGCACCTGGAACCCTGCTTTGCCGAACTCACGGCCAACGACTTCGACCTGGGGGGCTCGGGGTCCGACATGCGGACACCCAGCTGCTGCGTGGGGCCGGCGCGGTGCGAGTGGGCCTGCTACGACACCTTGGCCCTGACCCACGACATCACAAACCACTTCCAGGACGAACTGCACCGACCGGCTTTCCCCTATAAGTTCAAGATCAAGTGCTCGGGGTGCCCCAACGACTGCGTGGCCTCCATCGCACGGGCCGACCTCTCCATCATCGGCACCTGGCGGGACCGCATCCGGATCGATCAGGCCGAGGTTCGAAACTACGCCGCCGCGGGCCTGAACATCGAGCGGGAGGTCTGCGGAAACTGCCCCACGAAGTGCATCGAGTGGGACGGCAACGAACTCAAGATCGACGACGAGAACTGTGTGCGGTGCATGCACTGCATCAACGCCATGCCCAAGGCCCTTCGGCCGGGGGTGGACACCGGAGCCACCATCCTCCTGGGTGCCAAGGCCCCCATCGTGGAGGGCGCTCAGCTCTCGTCGGTTCTGGTGCCGTTCATGAAGATCGAGCCCCCCTACGAGGAACTCTACGACCTCATCGAGCGGATCTGGGATTTCTGGGGCGAGCACGGCAAGAACCGCGAGCGCGTGGGTGAGCTCATGCAGCGCGTGGGATTGGGGAATTTCCTGGAAGCCATCGGGGTGGAGCCGGTTCCCGAGATGGTGGCATATCCCAGGGACAACCCCTACATCTTCTATGAGGAATACTTCGTGGAAGAGGGCGAGGAGGAGGAAGAGGAGGTGGAAGCCTAGGAGCCCCGCCCCGGAGCCCACGTGTTACGCCAGGACTGCTGAAACCATCGGGAGAATCCGACGATGTCTACCCAGAGAAGAACCGATATCGGCCCGCCCCATTACGAGAGGTTCCTGCCCCCCGTCATCAAGGCCAACTACGGGAAGTGGAAATACCACGAGATCCTCCGCCCGGGGGTCATGGTCCACGTCTCCGAGACGGGCGACAAACTCTACACCGTTCGGGCCGGCTCTCCCCGCCTGCTGAGCACCAAGGGGATCCGCCGGTTCGCCGAACTGGCCGACAAGTACTGTGACGGGTACCTTCGGTTCACCAGTCGGCACAATGTGGAGTTCCTCCTCACCGACGAAAGCAAGATCGAGCCCCTCATTGCCGAGCTGAAGGCCATGGGGCACCCGGTGGGGGGGATCGGCCCGGCCATTTCGAGCATCGTGCACACCCAAGGCTGGGTCCACTGCCACTCGGCGGCTACGGACGCCTCCGGCGTGGTCAAGGCCGTCATGGACGAGCTCATCGAGTATTTCGACGGCACCAAGCCTGTGCCGGGGAAGCTCCGCATCGCCTTGGCATGCTGCCTCAACATGTGCGGCGCCGTGCACTGCTCGGATATCGCCATTTTGGGTGTCCACCGGCGCCCCCCCAAGATCCAGCACGAAAACCTCAAGAAGCTCTGCGAGATCCCCAACGTGGTGGCCTCCTGCCCCACGGCGGCCATCCGCCCTGCCGAGGTCAACGGTTACCCCTCGGTGGAGATCGACGAGGATCTCTGCATGTTCTGCGCAAACTGCTTCTCGGTGTGCCCGGCCCTCCCCATGGCCGACCCCCTGAACGACGGGATCTCCATCTGGGTAGGGGGCAAGGTTTCCAACGCCCGGTCCGAGCCCAAATTCAGCAAGCTGGCCATCCCCTTCCTCCCCAACAACCCGCCCCGGTGGCCCGAGGTCACGGAAGCGGTCCGGAAAATGGTGGAGGTGTGGGCCGCCCATGCCCGGAAGTACGAGCGCATGGGTGAGTTCATCGACCGCATCGGGTGGCCACGCTTCTTCAAGCTCACGGGGCTGGAGTTCCGGAAGGAGCACATCGACGACTACCGGTTCGCAGCCCTGAGTTACAAGCGATCCGCTTGGCTCCGTCACTAGGAGGCCCCTATGGCTGTCACAGCCGAGCAAGTTGCCGATGCCATGTACGATCTCATCAAGGAGTACATGGGCAAAAAGAAGTTCAAGGCCGCCGACCTCACCAAAGCCATGATCGAGAAGTTCGGTGAGGATCAATGCGACAAGGCCCTCTGCAAGCAGGCCATCCGTCTGCTGGTGGACTCGGGGCGTTGCGTGTACACATACTTCGGCGGCAGCTACATCGAGATCCCCCACGCCGAGGGAGCGGCAGGGGGAGCTTGATCGGCCGGCGGACCCTCGCCGAAGCCGAGGTCCGCCCCGGGAGGCCCCTCCCCCCCTCTCTCCAGGGGTCCGGCCTCCCGGGGGAAGCCTCGGGCAAGGGGGATATCCGCCCCCGGAGTGAAGATGTCCCCGGGCGCAAGCGACCTCCGGGAAACCGTCGGGAGAGATAAACCATGGCAAAGATCGTTGTGAAGAAGAAGAAGTTGGGGGTGAGGTCCTACTCCGGCGGCGGTGGGCGTGAGCAATCTCCCCTGCGGCCACGACATGTGGAGAAGAAGCCGCCCTGCACCCACACCTGCCCCAGTGGCAACCGCATCCGGGGATTCGTCACCACCCTGGCCGATGCGGAAAAGCTGGGCAAGACACGGGAGCAGGCGCTGGAGGAAGCCTGGTACATCTACACCGACACCAGCCCCTTCCCTGCCGTCTGCGGACGGGTCTGCCCGGCGCCTTGCGAGAAAGGGTGCAACCGCAAGGACCTGGACGAGGCGGTGGCCATCAACAAGATCGAACGGGTCATCGGGGACTTCGGAATCGAGAAGAACCTTCCCCTCCGCCGTCTTTCCGACGAGAAGAAGCCCCAAAGGATCGCGGTGGTGGGGGCCGGCCCCAGCGGGTTGTCCTGCGCGTACCAGCTTGCCAGGCGGGGCTACGGGGTGACCGTGTTTGAAGCCACCGAAAAGGCCGGGGGGATGCTCCGCTGGGGAATCCCGGGGTATCGGCTGCCCGAGGGGGTGCTGGACGCGGAAATCCAGAAGATCCTCGACCTGGGGGTGGAGGTGCGTTACGGCGTCAAGGTGGGGAAGGATGTCACCCTGGACCAGCTCAAGGCCGACTACGACGCCATCTATGTGGCCTTGGGGGCCCAGCAAGGGGTGAGGCTGGGGGTGGAGGGGGAAGATGCCCCCAATGTGTTCACCGGGGTGGATTTCCTGCGGCGGTTCCACCATGGCGAGCAGCTCCACCTGGGCAAAGACGTGGTGGCCATCGTGGTGGGGGGGGGCGACACGGCCATCGACGCCGCCCGGATCTGCAAGCGCCTGGGCGCCAACGTCACCATCCTCTACCGGCGGACCCTGGCGGAAATGCCGGCCATCAAAGAGGAGGTGGAGGAAGCCATCAAAGAAGGCATCCGCATCGAGTTCCTGGCCGCCCCTGCCGGCTTCGTCAAGGACGAGCGGGGGTACGTCAAGGCCATGAAGGTCATCCGCATGGAGCTGGGAGAGCCCGACGCCTCGGGGCGCCGCCGCCCCGTTCCCATTCCCGGGTCGGAGTTCGAGATTCCCGCCACCGCCGTCATTTCCGCGGTGAGCCAGGAGCCCGACTTCACCGGCTTCGAGTCCCTCATCGAGATCCCGGGGAAGGACTGGATCAAGGTGGACGAGGACGGCCGCACCTCGGAGCACAAAATCTGGGCGGGGGGCGACGTGACCAACCTGGCCCTGGTGACCGATGCCGTGGGGCACGGCCGCAGAGCCGCCGAGGACATCGAGCGTTCCTTTACCGGCGCCCCGAAGGCCGTGGATCCCCGTAAGGTGATCTACTCCGACAAGATGGTCCTCTCCCACTACGAAAAGGTCCCCCGACAGGTCCCCACCCTCCGGAGCGTGGACGAGCGGACCGGCCTCGACGTGGAGGTCAATCTGGGGTTCACCCGGGAGCAGGCCTTCCTGGAATCCCTCCGGTGCATGAGCTGCGGCTACTGCATGGACTGCGAAAAGTGCTGGCTCTACTGCCAGGACCAGGCCATCGTCAAGCCCCTGGAGAAGGGGGCCCTCTACAGCTTCAAGCTGGAGAACTGCACCGGCTGCTCCAAATGCGCCGAGGTGTGTCCCTGCGGGTTCATCGAGATGCACTGATCCGAAGTTGACCATTCCGGCCGTCTTGGTGGCGGGCCTCAGGGGGGGAGACGGAAAAACCCTCCTTTCCGTGGGGCTCGCCTCGGTTTTTCGGGAGAGGGGGTTTCGGGTAGCCCCTTTCAAGAAGGGCCCCGACTACATCGACGCCGCCTGGCTCTCCCTGGCTGCCGGCCACCCATGCCGGAACCTCGACCTTTTCCTTTGCTCGGCGGAGGCCGTCCGGGCCTCCTTCGGGCGGGCCGCCGCCGCCGCCGACGTGGCCGTGGTGGAGGGGAACCGGGGGTTGTTCGATGGAGTGGACCCCCAGGGAAGCTACAGCAGCGCGGCACTGGCCAAAGTGCTGGGGATCCCCGTTTTGCTGGTCCTGGACGCCACCAAGGCCACCCGCACCCTTGCCGCCCAGGTCCTGGGGTGTCAGGCACTGGACCCGGAGGTGCCCCTCCGGGGGGTCATCCTCAATCGCACGGCAGGGGCCCGCCATGAGCGGGTGATCCGCCAAGCCGTGGAGGCGGCGTCGGGCCTTCCGGTCCTGGGGGCCGTCCCGCGTCTGGACGAGGACCCCTTCCCGGAACGGCACCTGGGGCTGGTCCCCCCCCAAGAAACCGGGGACCCCGGCCACCCCGTTCGCCGGGCTGGCGAACTCGCAGCACGATTCCTGGATCTGGAGGCCATCTTGGCCTTGGCCCGGAAGGAGTCCACGGCCTGGGCGGTCGAGGCGTCGCTGCCGCCGACCCCCCCCCGGGCCGCCGGACCCCGTATCGGGTTCTTCCGGGACGCAGCTTTTCAGTTCTACTATCCGGACAACCTGGAAGCCTTGGAACGGGCCGGAGGCTCCCTGGTGGCGATTTCCGCGCTGGAAGCGGAAACCCTGCCCGAGGTGGACGCCCTCTACCTGGGAGGCGGATTTCCCGAAACCCTGGCCCTGGAGCTTTCCCGGAACACCCGCTTCCTGGCTGCCGTCCGGGAGGCCGCCGGAGCGGGGCTTCCCATCTACGCCGAGTGCGGAGGGGCGCTCTATCTGGGCCGATCCCTTCGTTTCCAGGGCCGCTCCTTTGCCATGGCGGGCGTGCTCCCGGTGGAGTTCGAGTTCGCGCCGAAGCCCCGCGGACATGGCTACACCGTCGTGGAGGTGGTGGGCACGAACCCCTTCTTTCCGACGGGCCTCCTCATCAAGGGCCATGAGTTCCAC
>JAUQOX010000112.1 GCA_030550695.1 Gemmatimonadota bacterium
GGAACGTCGGCGTCACCCCTCCCCGGCCTGCCGAGGGCAGCCCCACCTCCCGCGGCGTGCCCCCTCCGGTATCCACCGGCTCAACTCCCTCTACAGACTCCATCATGGGCTATGGCTTCCTGGAAGACGCTTGTCAGGGAATACGGTCCTCGGGGCGGTCCACAGCGTCCGAAACCACCAACCCGCTGACCCGGTTCTGCTTGGTGGAGTTCCCGAACGGACCGGACAGGGCAAGTACCTCTTCCTCGTCCGCCCTTGGCCGAGCCACGGCCAGAGGGTCCTCCGCCCTCAAGATCTGGTGCTGGGAGAGGCTCTCCTGACGGACCTTCTCCTGAAGCATCATGAGTCCGTAGATAAGGCCTTCGGGTCGCGGGGGACAGCCGGGGATGTAGACGTCCACCGGCACGATGGTATCGATCCCCTGGACCATGGAGTAGACGTCGAACACCCCGCCGGTGCTGGCACATGCCCCCATGGAGACGCACCACTTGGGCTGAGTCATCTGGTCCCAAATCCGGCGGAGCACAGGGGCGAGTTTATAGGGCACACGACCCGCACAGATCAGCACATCCGCCTGGCGAGGACTGAAGGACATGCGTTCCATCCCGAAGCGGGCCAAATCGTAGTCACTGGCATAGGCGGCCATCATCTCAATGCCGCAGCAGGCTGTTCCGAAAGGCATAGGCCATAGGGAGTTTCGCCTGGCCCAATTCACCAGGAAGTCCAAAGAGGTGGTGAGGAACGCCGGTGTGCCCGGACCGAAGATTCCCGGAGTTCCTGCCTTTTCGACCGCCGACGCCCTGTTTCCCCTCATTCCCATTCCAAGCCTCCTTTTCGCCACTCGTAGATGAGTCCCACGGCCAGTACCACGACGAACAGGGCGACCGCCAGGAACGGCCCCCAGCCCAGTTCCCTGGCCTGGACGGCCCACGGGAGAAGGAACACGGTCTCCAGATCGAACACGATGAAGCTGATGGCCACCACGTAGAACTTCACGGGGAAACGGGCACGGGTATCCCCCAGGGGGATCATGCCGGACTCATAGGGCATGTCCTTCTGGGGGGTGGGCCGCCGAGGGTTGAGGATATGGCTGATGGCGAGGAAGCCCAGCCCCGTCGCCCCGGAAAGGGCGAAGAGGATCAAGAGGGGTACATACGATTCCGCCATGGCGCTCTCCTAACCCTGCGTGAAATCGGTCACTTTTCGGCCGCACGAATGTACCCGACCCTTGGAGAGGGTGTCAAGCAAGGACTTGACTCCCTTCGGACCCGACAGGCCATCGCTCCTCGGGCAGGATCCGTGCCAATTGCCTCGGTCCTGGCGGACCCCCTATCTTGTGCCCCCTCTACCCAGCCTCCGCTCCGCCGTTCCACCCCTGGGGGGCGGGGCGGGACCGCTCCTCTTACCGTGCCGGCACAGACGAATCATGGGAATCAAGAACGACCGTTGGATCCGGCGAATGGCCGAAGAGCACCGGATGATCGAACCCTTCGAACCCAGGCAGGTGAGAGAGGGAACGATCTCCTACGGACTTTCTTCCTACGGCTACGACATCCGGGTGGCGCCCGAGTTCAAAGTCTTTACCAATGTTTACAATGTAGTTGTCGACCCCAAGGCCTTCGATGCCAGGTCCTTCGTGGACGTGAACGGGCCTGTCTGTATCATCCCTCCCAATTCCTTCGCCCTGGCCCGGACGGTGGAGTACTTTCGAATCCCTCGGGACGTGTTGGTGGTGTGCGTGGGGAAGAGCACCTACGCCCGGTGCGGAATCATTGTGAACGTGACCCCCCTGGAACCCACCTGGTGCGGTCACCTCACCCTCGAGATCTCCAACACCACCCCCCTTCCCGCAAAGATCTATGGCGGTGAGGGGATCGCCCAGCTCCTCTTCTTCCAGGGCGACGAGCCGCCCGAAACGGCGTATGCCGACCGGAAGGGAAAGTATATGGACCAACGGGGCGTTACCCTTCCCCGGCTGTAGCAGCACCCCTCCGCCTCAACCGCCCTAGCCTCCGGCATCCCCTCGACCTGCAAGGGGCTGCCCGGGGAGGCCCGCGCCCCCGGAGCCCGGACCGCTACCGGAGCACCCCCACCAACTGGATTTGGAACAGGAGAGGCGAGTTCGGCGGAACCACGCCTGGGACCCCATCGCTCCCGTATCCCAAACGGGGAGGCAGGACCAGCCGCCGAATCCCTCCCACCCGCATCCCCCGAATCCCCTCGTCCCACCCCCGGACCACTTCCCCGGCCCCGAGGGTGAAGGAGACGGGAGGTGCCGGGGGGAGGGTGCTGTCGAAGAGGCGGCCGTCCGGGAGCCAGCCCTGATAGAAGACCCGGACCTGGCTGCCCCTGGTAGCCTCTTCCCCGACGCCCACCTGAACGTCTTGGTAGTAGAGCCCGCCGGGACTTGCCGTCATGGAGGCCAGGTCCACCCCCAGGCTAGGGGAGAAAACCCTGGGATCCAGGGCCAGGTTTCCCCCGCCACAAGCAAAGTTGATGACAAGCAGTCCCACCCCGACCCCCCTTCGCACCGTCAAGGAGGGTCGGCCCGATGGAACAAAAGGCCACATGGCTATCCCTCTAGACCGCCGTGATCTCGTAGGGTTTGTAGGTCAGCGCCGCCTTCACCAGGTCCCGGTTCAGCCGGGCGATAAAGTCCACGCTGATCCCCTTGGGGCAGGCGTTCTGGCAGGCCCCGTGGTTCGTGCAGTTGCCGAAGCCTTCCCGATCGTGCGCCTCCACCATGGAAAGGACCCGGTCGAAACGCTCCGGTTGCCCCTGGGGCAGAAGGCCCAGATGGGACACCTTGGCCGCGGTAAAGAGCATCGCGCTGCCGTTGGGGCAAGCCGCCACACAGGCGCCGCAACCGATGCAGATGGCCGCGTCCATGGCCATGTCGGCATCGATTTTCTTGACCGGGATGCTGTTGGCCTCGGGAGCGCTACCCGTCCGGACGGATATGTAGCCCCCTGCCTGGATGATCCGGTCCAGGGCACTACGATCCACCACAAGGTCCTTGATGACGGGAAAGGCCCGAGCCCGCCACGGCTCCACCCAGATCTCCTTGGCACCCTTGAGGTGGCGCATATGGAGTTGGCAAGCTGTGGTCAGGCCCAGCGGGCCGTGGGGCACCCCGTTGATCATGAGACCGCAGGTGCCGCAAATACCTTCCCTGCAATCGTGGTCGAAGGCGATGGGTTCTTTTCCTTCAGCAATGAGGCGCTCGTTCACCAGATCCAGCATTTCCAGGAAGGACATATGTTCGCTGATGTCCTTCACCGAGAGGGTTTCGAAGCGGCCCGGCGCCGCGGGACCGCTCTGCCGCCATACATGAAGCGTGAATTCCATTACTTATAGCTCCTCGTGGAGAGGGGCACATACTCGAAGGTCAGAGGCTCCTTGTGCAGGATGGGCTCTTCCCCCACCCCGCGGAATTCCCAAACGGACACGAAGGCGAACTTCTCGTCGTTCCGCTTGGCTTCACCATCCTCGGTGGTGTGTTCCTCGCGATAGTGGGCACCGCAGGATTCATCCCTGGCCAATGCGTCATAGCACATGAGCTCGGCGAACTCCAGGAAATCCGCAACGCGTCCTGCCTTTTCCAGGGACTGGTTGAGGGTGTCCCCGCTTCCCAAGACCCTCACGTCGCGCCAGAATTCTTCCCGCAGTTGACGCACCTGATCCAAGGCCTCTTTGAGCCCCGCGGCATTCCGGCTCATGCCGCACTTGTCCCACATGATCCTCCCCAGGCGCATGTGGAAGGTATCCACGCTGGTCTTTCCGCCCACCGCCAAGAGGGCATCCACCCGAGCCTTTGCCTCACGCTCGGCGTCACGGAAGGCCGGATGATCGGTCGTGTTGGCTCCCGGTTTGACCCGGGCCAACCAGTCACCGATGGTAAGGGGCAGGATAAAATAGCCGTCGGCCAGTCCCTGCATGAGGGCGCTGGCTCCCAGACGATTGGCTCCGTGGTCGCTGAAATTGGCCTCACCGGCAGCGAAGAGACCGGGAATCGTGGTCTGAAGATTGTAGTCGACCCAGAGGCCACCCATAGTATAATGAGGTGCGGGATAGATGCGCATGGGCACCTCGTACGGATCCTCTCCCGTGATCTTTTCGTACATGGCGAAGAGGTTGCCGTATCTTTCCCTGATCTTTTCCCTGCCCAGGCGGGCTATGGCGTCCTTGAAGTCCAGATAGACACCATTGCGCAGGGGCCCCACCCCGTGCCCTCGGTCCACCATCTCCTTGGCCCGCCGCGACGAAATATCTCGAGGGCTGAGATTGCCGAAAGCAGGGTAGAGACGCTCCAGATAGTAGTCTCGCTCATCCTCAGGGATATCCCCGGGGGCTCGGGTATCGCCTGCCCTCTTGGGGACCCAAATTCGCCCGTCGTTCCGGAGCGACTCACTCATCAAGGTGAGCTTCGACTGATACTCGCCCGAGGGCGGGATACAGGTGGGATGGATCTGAGTGAAGCAGGGATTGGCAAATCCGGCTCCTCTGCGGTGGGCGCGCCAGGTCGCTGTGACGTTGCAACCTTTAGCGTTGGTGGACAGGAAGAACACGTTGGAATAGCCCCCGGTGGCCAGGACCACCGCGTCGGCTGCGTCGGAAAAGATGCGCCCGGAGACCATGTCGCGGAGCACCACGCCTCGAGCTACCCCATCCACCACCACAACATCCAAAAGTTCATGGCGGGTAAACACCTTCGCGTTGCCCCCCGCCACCTCCTTCTGGAGAGCTTGGTAGCACCCCAGGAGGAGCTGTTGGCCCGTCTGGCCGCGGGCGTAGAAGGTCCTGGAAACCTGGGCCCCTCCGAAGGAGCGGTTGTCCAGGAGTCCCGAGTACTCCCGGGCAAAGGGAACACCCTGGGCCACGCACTGGTCGATGATGTTGACGCTGAGCTCCGCCAGCCGGTAGACGTTGCTCTCCCGCGAGCGGAAATCCCCGCCCTTCACCGTATCGTAAAACAGACGGTAGACGCTGTCTCCGTCGTTCTGATAGTTCTTGGCGGCGTTGATCCCTCCCTGCGCCGCGATGGAGTGAGCCCGCCGGGCCGAGTCATTGTAGGTGTAGACCCGGACGTTGTAGCCCAGCTCCGCCATGGTCGCAGCGGCACTGGCACCGGCCAGGCCCGTTCCGATCACGATGACGGTGTATTTCCGCTTGTTCGCGGGGCTCACCAGCTTCATCTCGAAGCGATGCTTGGTCCAGCGCTGCTCGATGGGGCCCGACGGGATCTTGGCGTTGAGTTCCATGGCACTATTCCCCCCCCTCGTGGATCGGAGCTCCGTGGAAGACGCCAGCTTCCTTCTCCGCGATCGAGCTTTGCAGGCTCAGGAGACCCGTCTGAACACCCACGGGAACCGACATGAAACCAGCAAACAACAGAAGAGCCAACACGAGGGCCAGAGGTCTACGGATGGGATTGTATTTGGGATGATTGGCACCGATCGTCTGGAAGGCACTCCAAAGGCCGTGATACAGATGAAAGGTGACCATGATCAGGGTGAGGGTATAGAAACCTACCACCCACCAGTTCTGGAAACCCAGCACCACGTTCCGGTAAGCATCGCCGGCCCTGAAATCCGGGTGGGCTTGCCCGGTGGTGAAGTGAAGGAGATGGTAGACGACGAAGGCGGCGATGATCACCCCTCCCCACCGCATGGTGCGGCTGGCATAGGAAAAGGAAAGATCTTGTGCCTGCCTATAACCGATGGGTCGGGCTGCCCGGCTTTGCAAATAGAGCTGCAAAGCAGAAAGCATATGAATCCCGACCGAGGCCAGCAGGACGATCCGCATCACCCAGAGGGCCGATTTGTGAGGGAGGAGAGGATAGCCGACTTCCCGCAGCCACTCCGCGTAGTGGTTGAAAGCCTCAGGTCCAGCGTACATTTTGAGGTTTCCGGCCATGTGGGCAATCAGGAAGAATATCAGGATGAAACCCGACACGGCCATATAGAATTTCTTGCCTACCGAGGTCCGGTAGAGACTCACAGCTCGACGCATCGCACCTCCCAACCCAACGGTGGCGAGGAGAGGAGAGGAGGCGGCTCCGCAAGGGAGCCGCCCCGGGAAAGGCGAGCTCAGTAATCCAGCGTGGCCAGCTCGTCCATGGTACTGCGCACAGCGGCAATGCTCTGATTCAGGGCCTGGGCCTCCTCGGGGGTCAGGGGAACTTCCAGGATCCCTTCCATTCCCCCGCGGCCCAGTTTGCAGGGCACTCCGATGAAAATCCCACGGGCACCATATTCCCCGTCCAGGTAGCAGGAGCAAGGAAGGATCCGCTTCTTGTCCTTCACAATGGCCTCCGCCATCTGCACAGCCCCGGCTGCCGGCGCATAGTAGGCACTTCCCGTCTTGAGGTAGGCGACGATCTCCCCGCCCCCCTTGCGGGTGCGCTCGATGATGGGCTCGAGCTTTTCCCGGCTAAGGAAATAGGTGAGAGGGATGCCGCTGATGCTGGCATAGCTGACCAAAGGCACCATGGAATCGCCGTGGCCGCCCAGGACCAGGGCCTGGATGTCCTCCACACTGACATTCAGCTCCATGGCAAGGAAGGCCCGGAAGCGAGCCGTATCCAGGATCCCCGCCATCCCCACCACCCGGTTCCGGGGAAACCCCGTGACTTGCATGACCACGTAGGCCATGACATCCAGCGGGTTCGAGACCACGATAACCGTGGAATCGGGAGCGTAGTGCTTGATGTTCTGGGCGCAACTCTTCACGATGCCGGCGTTGGTCTTCAGCAGGTCTTCCCTGCTCATACCGGGTTTTCTGGCCACTCCGGCCGTGAGGATGAAGAGCTCGGACCCGGCGGTATCCGCCCAGTCGTTGGTCCCCCGAACCCGGGTGTCGAAACCCAGTACGGGCCCTGCCTGAACCTGATCCAACCCCTTGCCGATGGGCATGCCCTCCACCACATCCAGCAGGACGACCTCTTGGGCCAGCTCCTTCTGGGCCAGGAGCAACGAACAACTTTCGCCGACGTGGCCGGCGCCCACCACCGTGATCTTGTTGAACATCGGTACCCCCAGGTGAAGAGTGGTCCATACCCAACAGGGACACCGCCTGGCAACCTATCCGGGGGTTCGGGGAGTGTCAACGTGGTTCAAGAAATCGGGGGGAAGGGGTCGGCCGACCGGGGGGCCGGCAGACCTCCCAGGGGGCTCGACGGCCCGGCGGGGATGCCGCGAGGGAGGGAGACGACGGGAAGGGAACAAGGGCTCCCCTGGTCCGGATAGGGGAACACGTAGGGCCGGAAAGGCTCACCCTTCCCGGCCCTCTTCCGTCCCTAGGGTGGGATCCGAGCTCAGATGCGACCCTGCTCTTCCCCAGGTCCACCGCCCCCGTCGAATTCCGGGCCGCCCCCGATTCCCGCACCGATACCCGGTCCTCCGGGCCGCCCCTGGCGGAGTTCCTGGATCCTCTGGGCAAAATCTTCCCTGAGGCGGTAGAAGAGCACCAGCTGTGACGGAGTGAGGACTTCCAGGAGCCGTACCTGCTCCCGCTTATACAGATCCAGTTCCTTCTCCTGCAGGCGGACCATTTCGGACAAGAGCGCCCGGGCCTCGGCCTCCGGAAGATCCGGCAGGGCAGGATCCCGCAGCCGGTGCCGAAGGGACGCCCGGGCCCGGTTGACCTCCTGGCGTTCGGCTTGAAAGGCCTGCATGGCATCCTGCAACGCTCGAAACTTCGCCGGCTCCAGCCGAAGCTGAGCCCTGACCGACTCCCCGAACCGGGCCCAGACGCGGGCCTCCAACTCCCCCAGCCGGTCAGGCGGCTGAACTTGGCCCCGCCTCAACCCTCCACCCGGGGGTGGAACCACCTGCCCCGCGCCGGCCCAGGGTCCCGTTCCCAGGGCCAAGACCACCGCCAGAACACCGATCGCCCTCTTCATCCGCCCAACTCCCGCAGAAGGGTTTCCAGCTCCTCCTCCGTAAGTCCGTCCAGGACGGGCCCCCCCGCGACAACCCCACTGTCCCACAGCCACGCCTCGGGGGCCACCGGGTCGATCTCGAGAACCTCCGTGCCCCTGGCAGACAGTCCATTTTCGCTCCACCGGTTCCAGAGGACCCCGGTGCCCACGGCCACCACGATGAGAGCCGCCGCCGAAAGCGCCCAAGAGGGCACGCCGAACCATCGGCTGGCCCCCTTGACCTTGGGCAACCCGAGACCGACCCTCCACCCCTGTACCCCCCTTCCCCTCCCCGGCGCCGCTTCCTCCCGCAGACGTCTCAGGACAGCCTCTTCCAAGCCCGGAGGAGCCCCCGGCCGGGCCCTCCAGAGCCGATCTACGAACTCCGCCTCTTCGCGACACTCGCGGCACTGCCGCAAGTGGCTCTCCAGAGCCAGGCGGAGCGGACTTTCCAATTGCCCATGGTGCCGGTCGGGGAGCATGTCCCTGACCTGCTCACACGTCAGGTTGTTCACCCCATCATCTCCCGAAGCCGTTTCAGGCCGTGGTGATAGTTCACCCGAGCCGCGCCTTCGCTGGATCCCAAAAGGATGCCGATTTCCCGAAAACTCAATCCCTCAAAGATTCGCAAGGTCACTGCCTCCCTCTGCTTTTCCGGAAGGGAGGCAATGAGCTTGGAGATCCTTTTCCTCTCTTGCCGGAGGCTCAGCGTCTCGTCCGGAAGAGGATT
>JAUQOX010000113.1 GCA_030550695.1 Gemmatimonadota bacterium
AACGGCCCGGAGGGTGTGGTTGGCCCGGAGGACCGGCGCCGGTTCCCCTCCCACCTTGGCCTTCCACGCCGGGTACCAGTTGTCGGCCACGACCAGGAGGGCCGGTCGATCCGATCGCACCTCCAGCACCAACCGGTTGGGGCCCCGCTCCTTCCAGCTGACCTCACCCTGGGGCTCTCCTCCCCCCAGGTCCCCGGGTGGGGCCTCGTTCAGCACCACCTCGGCCTGGGGGTCGAAGGACGGGGACAAGAGGTAGGGGACCGTTTCTTCCTCCTTCAGGATCACCGCCTTCCCCACCAGCCGGGCCCTGGGGAGGGTGGGGATCTCGTAAACGGCTTCCAAGGGCTCTCCGCCCCCCAGGGTGGTGGCCATCACGGGCTCGCCGGCGTTCCTCAAGGGCCCGAACCGGTATACCGGCCAAAGGACATAACGGACGTTGAGAACGGCCAGGAGGGAGAAGTTCAACCCGCCGGTGGCTGCGTCGAAGAAATTGGCCGGGATTCCGCTCCCCACCATGCCGATGAGTTCGCGGTAGCGGGCCAGGTCGTTGGGATGGTGCCCGGCCGCCAGTTCGAGACCGTACATCCCTGGCTTCACATCCTGGCCCACCCCCGAACTTCCCCCCATAGCCAGCACCCGGAAGGGTTCTCCGCTCCCCTGCCGATCCTGGAGAAACCGGATATTGGGGTCGGGGGCCGCCCACCGCCGGAAATCCAGAACCTGGATGAAGGGGTCGGAGACCCTGGCCAAGTCCACCGCCAGAAGGGCGGCCACGCCCAACGTCCAGGCCCATCGTGGGACCCACCCCCGAAGGGCTCCCCAGCACAGGGCCGTAAGAAGGCCCGCCAGGAGAAACCCGATCCAAAACCCCCGCTCGATGAAGGGCCGAGCCGCCGCAAGGGCCGCGAGACGGTCCGTGGTCATGACTCCCCCCATGGCCCGACTCCAGAACTCCGGGAGCACGCCGGCCGAGGTCAGGATAGCGCCCAGAAGGAGGAACCCGCTGGCCGCCCCCAGCACAAGGACCGGCCCCCTCGCCTCTCCAGGGGACCGGCCCACCGGCGTTCGGGCGCCCCCCTCCCCTCCCGTCCCCTCCCCGCGGGCACTCCGAGGGACCTTCCAGAGCCCGTCGATCCCGAAAGACATGAGGGTGGCCGCGGCGAAACCAAAGAGGAATGCGGCAATGGAGGGGGCTCGAAACAGCGAGATGCCGGGCACCACCTCATAGAAGACGCGCCATACGGGAGTGTGACTCCCCAGGGCGTACAGGATGGCCCCCGACCCGATCCCCCCGAAGGTCCATTTGAGGCCCCGGTCCTCCCTCCCTCCAAGCCCCACCAGAGCGAGGAGGAGAACTACGAGACCCGCATACTCATGATTCAGCTTGAAGGGATTCCGGCCCCAATAGGTGTCCCGAGCCCAGTCGGCTCCCCCTGCGTTGTTGCCGACGAACTCCGGAATCACCAGGGACATGACCTCTTCGGGGTGCAACGACCACGACGACGAATAGGCCAGGCTCCCCTCTTCCGACGCCCGGGTGGTGGTGGCGGTCCGGCGGGAAAACTCCGTGACATAGGTTACGGCGGGAAGGAGTTGGACCGCCGAAACCCCGGCCCCGGCCACCGAAAAAGCCAAGAACAGGGCGAAGCGGCCCGCGGCCACCGTCCCCGGCGTTCCTTGTCGGGCAAGGACGACAATGCGGACCAGGGCATAGAGCCCTGCCGCACCGAATAGAAAATACGCCTGCTGGAAATGGGTGGTCAGGATCACCAGGGCGACCACGAAGGCCATGCCGGCGAACCCTCGGAGTCGCCCGCCGGAAAGGGCCCTCTCCGTCGCCCAGAAGAGGAGAGGGGTGAGGGCCGATACAAAGAGCTTCCCGTCGTGGCCGGGGAAGACCAACGTCACCAGGTGAGGGGCCAAAAGATAAGCCAGGCCCGCCAGGAGGGCCGCGCCCCGGGACCGCCCCAGGGATCGGACCCATCCATACATGAAAAGACCGGCTGCGAAAACGTGGAGGACGAGTTTCCACCCGAGGGCCCGATACGGTTCCAGGATCAAGAGAAGCAAGGAGGTGGGATAAAGGGAGTCCCCGCCCGCCAGGGAATCCAAGAAGGGGGTTCCTCCCAGAAGAATCGGGTTCCAGAGGGGGAAGATCCCGTTCCGGAGGCATTCCGCGAAGAAGGCCCGGGCCATGTAGCCAAGGGAGAGGGTGTCGGAGCCGAAGAGCATGTCGGAGGAAAAGACGAACTTCCGAAAGAGCAGGAGGGTCACCCCCCCATACAGCACCGGAACGAACCAGCCGGGAAAGGACAACTCGCCCGCCGGGGAGGAGCCTCCGCCCCCCTTCCCCCTTCCCCCCCCGGGCCGATCGGGCCGATCCCCCGCTCCCCCCCCTACCCGGCCCTTGCTCTCTTTGCCCCTCGCCTGCTCCTCTCGAGCCATCTGATGCCTCCTCACCATGGCCTTCCTACATGCCCATCAGGGACAACCCCCTTGCTTCGCCTCAGGGGAAGCCGGCCCTCCTGGCCCCCCGCACCCGACCCGCCAAGAGGGCTTCGTATACCTCAAGGTGCCGTTCGGCCAGACGGCGGTTGCTCCATCGCGCCTCTACCCGCTCCCGGGCCAGGCGTCCCCGAGCCCGGAGGTCCTCTTCCCGGAGGAGCTGGACCACCACCCTGGCCAGGTCGTGGGGATCCCCCGGCTCGAAAAGCCCCCCCACTTCCTCGTCCACGATCTCCGGGAGGCCGCCGACCCGGGAGGCTGCCACGGGAACCCCACAGGCCATGGCCTCGAGGGCCGCAACCGAGGTGGCCTCCATGAGGGAGGGGATCACCACCAGGTCGCCGGAGCAGAGCAACCCCGGCATCTCGGCATGGGGACGTTTCCCCAGGAACGTCACCCGATGGGCCAGCCCCAATTCCGCCACCATCCCTTCCAGTCTTTCCCGTTCCGGCCCGTCTCCCACCACCACCACTTCCACCTCCACTTCCTCCAGGATGCGAGGAAGGGCGCGGAGGAGATACTCCACCCCATTCTTCGGGAATAGCCTTCGGGGGACTACCAGGCGGCGACGCCCCGAGGGGGGAAGGGCTGCCTCAACCGGCCGGAAGAGGGTCGTCTCCACGCCGTTGGGCAGCGGTTCCGCCCGGACGCCAGGGGCCAGCTCCTCGGCCACCCGGGCGATTTCCCGACTGGCGGCGAACAAGTGTTCAGGGGCCCGGACCAGGGACCGGAGTACCGGCTTCCACCGCGCCTTCTTGGCCCGCACCAGAAAGTGGGAGGTGTGGAGGGTAGCCACCAAAGGCGCCCCCCGCACCCTCCGGCTCCAAGCCAAGGGCAACACCGATGGAAAATCCTGGGCATGGAGGATCTGGGCCCGGTGGGCCAGGCGGAGGGTGAGGGGGATGGAAAGCAAGGTGTAGGCCGTCCAGCCGAAGACATTCCGGGCCGGAAACCAGCTCCGGTGGACCTGGATGCCCTCCAGCACCTCCCGCCGGGGGAGGCCGGGAAGGGACCGGGAAGTCACCACGGTCACCGTGTGCCCCATCCCCACCAGGGCCCGGGCCAGGAAAAAGACATGGCTTTCCAGCCCCCCTACCTCCGGCGGAAAGTACATGGAGTGGAAAAGAACGGTCACGAGCCTTCCCAATCCCGGGTACGCCGAGATCCTCCCAGCAGATGGGCCTCCACGATGTCCGCGATACGCTCCCCTGCTTGTCCGTCCCCGTAGGGGTTCCCGAGGGGCCTCTTCGTCCACCCCGCCCCGCCCTGCGGCTCGAGGATGGCTCGGGCTTCCCTGACGATTTGCTCTTTGCGGGTACCCACCAGGCGGGCCACTCCCGCCTCTACCCCTTCCGGCCGCTCGGTCACCTCCCGGAGCACCAGGACAGGGGTTCCGAAGGCGGGAGCCTCCTCTTGGATTCCGCCCGAATCCGTGAGGACCAGGACCGCGCCCTTCAACACCGTCACCAGGTCGAGGTAATCCAAGGGCTCGGTGAGGATCACCCCCGGCACTCCCTGAAGAATCTCCCGGGCCGGCTGAACGACGTTGGGGTTCGGGTGAACCGGATAGAGGAAGCTGAGGCCTTCGAACCCCCTGGCCAGCTCGGCCACGGCTTCGAACACCTGCCGCAGGGGCTCACCGAAAGACTCCCGGCGGTGAGCGGTCAGAAGCACGAAGGGTCGGCCTGAGGCCACCAGTTCCCGGACCCGGGGGTCCCGGGGGCTGGGGTTCCGACGGGCCACGGAAAGCAGGGCATCCACCACCGTATTGCCCGTGACGAAAACCCTCTCCACCGGCACTCCCTCCTGCAGGAGATGGTCCCGGGCTCGAGGGGTGGGGGCGAAATAGAGGTCCGACAGGACATCGGCCAAGCGACGGAACATCTCCTCCGGAAAGGGCGCCCATTTGTTCCCGCTTCGGAGCCCCGCCTCCACATGCCCCACGGTGACCTTCTCGAAGAAACCCACCAGTGCGGCGAAGAAGACGGATGCGGTATCTCCCTGGGCCAGGATCATGGAAGGCCGAACGTCTCCCACCACATCCCGTAGCCCCCGGAGGCAGCCGTGGGCCACATCGTAGAGATCCTGCCCCTCCTTCATGATCCCCAGATCGTAGTGCGGGGTCAGTCCGAACACCCGGAGCACCTGGTCCACCATTTCCGTATGTTGGCCGGTCAGAGCCAAACGGGTTTCCAGACGGGGAACCCGTCGCCCCAAGGCCTCCAGGACGGGGGCCATCTTGATGGCTTCCGGACGGGTTCCCACCACCACGAGCACCCGGTGAGTTCCGGTCATTCTACGCTCCCAGGGAATCGGCCCCACCGTGGGGAGCGAAAAACCCCCAGGCAGGCAGGTCGAGGCGGCCTCACACCGGCCGCCCCAGACGGCGTTTCAGGGTTTCCACCTCGTGTCGGAGTTGGGCCACCATTTCGGCCAAGAGGCCCACGCCCACCAAAACCGCCCCGACCGTCTCCAGCAGGATCACCAGGTAGAGGAGCGGACGGAAGCCGAACCCTTCCACGAACCGAAGGTAGAAGGCCACACCGGCCACCCCGAAACCCAGGAGCATCAGGATCAGCCCCGCCGAGCCGAAAAGGAGGAGAGGCTTCCGGGAAAACAGGAGGAGGAACCACACGGACAGGAGGTCCATCAGCCCCACCAGTACCCGGAAGGGTCCGGAATACTTGGAGACCCCTGCCTTGCGGGGCAGAAGGGGGATCTCCAGTTCCGTCACCGAGTAGCCTCGGGCGTAAGCCAGCACCACGAAGAACCGATGCCAATCGTGCCTGAGAGGGATCTCGAAGACGATCTCCCTTCGGAACGCTTTCATGGAATTGAGGTCGGAGACCGGCACCCGGAAGATCTTCCGGCTGAGCCAGTTGTAGAGCCTCGAGACGGCGGCCTTTTCGTAGGAGCCCACCTTCTTCCCCGTCACCATATCCCACCCTTCCTGGAGACGCGCCAAAAAGCGGGGGATTTCGTCCGGGGAGTGTTGGAGGTCCGCGTCGAAAAGGACCAGCCAGGTTCGATCCGTGGCCTCTGCGGCCGTGAGGAGGGCCTCGGTCTTGCCCAGGTTGGAGCGGTGGCGGAGCACCCTGAGGACCCCCCAACCCTCCCCTTCCCTCTCGGCGAGGGCGCCGGTGCCGTCGGTGGAGCCATCGTCCACCACCAGCACCTCCCCCTCCAGCCCATAGGCCTCCCAGGCCCTCCGGAGTTCCCGAATGAGGTCGGGGACCACCGGGGCCTCGTTGAAGGCCGGGACCACCAAGGCAAAATCCCGACGGAAGGCAGGGCTCAAGGAACGGGCAGCTTCCTGGGGGTCCACCGGCGGCTCCAGGCTCAGGAATGAGGACACGGCAGGAGCCCCCATGGCCCCCCCCGCCGCAGGCAAGGCCTCCGGCCTGCTCCGGTATTTCGGGCCAACGGGTACCCCATTGTCACACCCGCTTCCGCATCCGGGCGGGGAGGATCCCCAGCTGGTCCCGGTACTTGGCCACCGTCCGCCGTGCGATCTGGATACCCTCGGCCCGTAGGAGGGCCACGATGGCCTGGTCCGTGAGGGGCCGCTTGGGGTCTTCGTGTTCCACCAGGCTCTTGATCTTCGCTTTGACGCCCCTGGCGGAGATGTCTTCCCCCGACGCCGTGGAGAGCCCGCTGGAGAAAAAGAACTTCAAAGGGAAGACTCCCCGGGGGGTCTGGACGTACTTCTCGTTGGTGACCCGTGAAACCGTGGACTCGTGCATCCCGAGATGCTCGGCCACCTCCCGCAGGGTGAGGGGCTTCAGGTACTGGACGCCCTTCTCGAAGAAGGCCCTCTGCCGGTCCACGATGAAGTTCATCACCTTCAGCATGGTCTGGCGCCGCTGTTCGATGGCCTGGATCATCCAGCTGGCGGAGTTCAGCTTGGAGGCGATGAACTCCTTGTTCTCGCCCTTGAACTTGTTCTTGTCCCGGGCGACTTCCCGGTAGGCCCGGGAGAGCCGGAGCCTGGGCAGCTGTGTATCGTTGGCAAAGACGAGATACTCGTCTCCGACCTTCTCCACCACGAGATCGGGAATGATGTACAGGTCCGGCTCGCTGGAGTACTGGAGGCCGGGCTTGGGGTCCAACTTGGCCAGCTGGTCGGCCGCCTCCTGGACTTCCTGAGGCGTGATCCCCAGAGCCCGGGCGATTTCCCCCCAACGGCGGTTCACCAGATCTTTGAAGTGGTGGGCCACGAGGGTCGCCGCCAAGGAATCGCCCATTCCCTTCCGCCGAAGCTGGAGCAGCAGGGACTCCCGCAGGTCCCGGGCGGCGATCCCCGGCGGTTCGAAGGCCTGGATCTTTTCAAGCATGGCCTGGGCTTCGGCCAGATCGTAGGGCCGGAAAAGCTCGGCGAGCGCCGCCTCTTCCCTCTCCCGTTCCTCGGGCGCCAGCTCCCCCTCCGATGCTTCCAGGCGGCGGCGTGCCACGTCCTCGGCCTCGGCAACCCAACGGTTGATCCCCTCCACCACCTCCTCGAGGGAGCACGAAAGGTAACCATCGTCACCGATGTTGCCGATGATCTCCTCTCCCAGGCGCCGTTCCCTCTCCGTCAGTTCGAGAAAGGAGAGCTGCTCCAGGAGGTGATCCTGAAGGCCCATACGTTGCACCGCGGCGGGGGGCAAATGCTCGGTGGGTTCATAGCGCTGGACCTGCCCCCCTACCTCGAAGCCGTCCAGGAGGATCTCCTCCCAATCGATTTCCTCCCCTTTCTCTTCCTTGCCCTCCTCCGCCAACGGCACCTCTTCATCGGATTCGGTCTCTTCCAGCTCCAGAAACGGGTTCTCCGCCAGCTCCTGCTTCAGATGCTGCTGCAGGTCCAAGAGGGGCATATAGAGGAGTTCCATCGCCTGATAAAGGCGTGGATTGATTCTCAGCTCCTGCCTGAGCTGGGTACTCTGGACCAGGCGTGCGCCGAGCTGACTCATGCCGCCACCCGCGGATCGGGGTATCGGGCCCGCATCCGGGCCGTGAGGGTGGGCCCGAAATAGATCTCCGCCACTTCGTCGTTCCACACCAGCTCGGAGACCGTGCCGCTCACCCGGATGCGCCCTTCGTACATGATGTAGGCCCGGTCCACGATTTCAAGCGTCTGCTCCACGTTGTGGTCCGAGATGACGGCTCCGATTCCTCGATGCTTGAGGCCTCGAACGATTTGTTGGATGTCGTTGGTGGCAATGGGGTCGATCCCCGCGAAGGGCTCGTCCAGGAGCATGAACTTGGGGCGTTGCACCAGGGCCCGGGTGATCTCCAGACGCCGCCGCTCCCCGCCGGACAACGAATAGGCCTTGTGGTGCCGGAGGTGGGAAAGGGAAAGCTCGCCAAGGAGCTCTTCCAGTCGGCGCCTCTCCTCGTCCTTGGGAAGCCTTTGGGTCTGGAGAATGGCCAGGATGTTTTCTTCCACCGTGAGCTTTCGGAAGACGGAAGGTTCCTGAGCCAGGTAGCCCACCCCCAGGCGGGCCCGTCGGTACATGGGGACCTCGGTAATATCCTGGTCGTCCAGGTACACTCTCCCCTCATGGGGAGGGATCAGACCCACGATCATGTAGAAGGTGGTGGTTTTTCCCGCTCCGTTGGGGCCGAGGAGGCCGACGATCTCGCCCTGGCGAACGGTGATGGCCACCTGGTCCACCACCCTGCGCTTGCGGTAGATCTTCGTCAATCCCTCAGCCCAGAGACGGCTCCCGTTCGGCCCGTCGGGCGGGGTCCGGCCTGGGGGCGGCTCGGTGGCACGCAGCCTCGCCAACACCCCCTCCACCTCCCCGAGAACCAGCTGTCGGGAAGTTCGGATCTCTTCCCAAAAAGGACGGGCCAGGGCTAGGATGCGCCCTTTCTCCCCCTCCTCCGTCACGAACCCCGCCTGCCGGAGCCGCGCCAGCACCTGCTCTTCCAGGTAACCCTCGAGCTCCCCCCCGCCCCTGTCTTCTCCTTCCCCCGCCCAGAAGCTCTTCCGGTCCTTTTGGGCTTCCTCCCGAAGGCCCGACTCCCAGACGCGCCGCTCCAGCCGCCCCTCCTCATCCGCCAGCCGGATCAGTTCCCGGAGCGCCAGGGCCAGGGAAAGGTCAGGCCCCCCGAGCCCGGCGAGGAAATCCCGAAAGCCCTGCAGCCGGCTCACCATG
>JAUQOX010000114.1 GCA_030550695.1 Gemmatimonadota bacterium
GTAGGGTGATCCAGAACTCGGCCACGTCCCGTTCCCCGGCGGCGAAGGCCCTGAGGATTTCCCGGACCATGTGGACGCTCTTCGGCGGATGGCAGTTTTCCACATGGCGCCCGATGGCTGCGGGGGTGCGGGGGAAGATGCGCTCTCTACCCTCGGAGTAATACCGGACGAACCCCTCGGCGTCCACGAAGGAGAGGTCCACCGGCAGGTGGCGGAGGATCATGTCCACCTGCTCCAGGGTGAGCTTTCCGGTACCCAGGCTCAGGAGGGGCTTCGGGTGCGGCGGGGAATCAGGGGGCTCCTGGGTGGGGGTCAGTGGAGGGGGCGGCGGCGCGCCGGGTGCCGAGGCGAACCGGGCCACCACCGGGAGGGGAAGCCCGTTTTTTCCCCCAGGTCTCCCCTCGCCCCCTTCCGGCGGCCAAGGTCCTGCCGGTTCGGCGAAAGCGTAGCCCAGTTCGTCCTCCCCCTTCCGCACCTCCACCCATTCCTCCGGCCGTAGCGTCTGCAGCGCCATGGGAAGGAGGATCCGGTTTTCTTTGTACACCATTTCCCCCACCTCTCGGGCAAGGGCGGCGAGGAGGGAGGCCAGGGTCGGAAGGTCCGGACCTTCCCCGCCCTCCAGGGCGGCGCGGGCAGCCTTGAGCTGGGCTCGGATCTCATCGTGCACCCCCCACATGACTTCGGAGGGTCCCACGATCCCGTGGCGCTCCAGGAAGGGGAAGAGCTGGTGCTCCTTGCGGAGGTAGTGGAGGTGGAGTCCCGCCAGTTCGCCCACCAGCGAAGCGGCCAAAGGCAAGGCTTCGTTGTCACCCTCCGCAAGGCGCGCCGCCACTTCTCCCAGACGATCCGCCAGGCTTTGAATGACCTTGTTGGCGGCCCGGTAGGTGTGAACCGGATGGCCCGGGGGGGCGCCGGCCTCGGGCTGTCGGTCGAGGCTTCCCTTCACCAAGGCCACGTGGAGGTCGCACAGGCGTTGGATTTCGCTGACGGCCACCCCCTCCTGAATGAGGGATTTCTCCATGGCGGCGATCTCGGCGGGGGAGATGTCTCCCACCAAGGCCTCGAACCGAGCCTGCCCCTCTTCAAGGGGCAGCCCCCGGTGCAGGTCCCGGACGAGTTCCTTCAGCCGGGCCGTTCGCTCGGTGGTGTCGGAGGCCGGGTCCCGCCGGGCCCCGGCACGCGGGTCGCCGCCGCTGCCGTCACCCACGGAAGTGCTGGAGGCGCAGGACGGACAACACCCCGGCGAGGGAAGATCGGCGGGGACCGGGGTGCTCTGCCGGGCCAGGAACCGCTCGTCCCTCCCCTGGGAGGAGATCCGGTGCCCGTGTCGTTCGATCTCCCGGGCCAGGTCGTCCAGGAGCGTCTCCACGGAAACCCCCCCCATCTCCGCCACCCTGCCCAGGGTTGCGGCCCGGCCCACGGTGGCCCGCATGAGGGGGTTCCGAAGCAGGGCGAACGGCGGCCTGTAAGCCGCCAGATAATCCAGAAGGAACGGGTATTCCTCCAGGAGCGTCCGGAGGGTGGTATCGGGCCGAAGGGCAACCATCTGCGTCACCTCCACCTGGGTTTTGTGGATCTTCCCAACAATAGGGGGGGTTCCAGGGGTGGGATGTGACAAGGGTCACATAGGAGGAAAGGTTCAAGGAGACCATGTCAGAGACGACTCTCTCCCACCTCCGGAGCGTGGGTTTTTTTCGGGAGCTTGCCCCGAACACCTTGGACATCGTGGCGGCGCGCATGATCCCCAGGCGGTACCCAAAGGGGCGACTGCTCTTTCGGGAAGGAGAGCCGTGCCGGGGTCTGTTCATCCTCACCCGGGGGAAGGTGGAGATCTACCGTTCCCGCAGCGACGGCCGGGAGCACGTTCTCCACGTGGAGCTCCCCGTCCAGAGTGTGGCCGAACTCCCCCTCTTCGACGGCGGGCCGTACCCGGCCTCGGGGCGGGCGGCGGAGGATAGTGACCTGCTCTTCCTTTCCTTGGACGACTTCCGACGCCTCTACCTGGAGCACCCGGCGATTGCCCACGCCGTCATCCAGAACCTTGGCCGGAGGTTGAGGCACCTGGTTCAGACCCTCCAGAGGGTATCCCTCCTGGGCGTTCCTGCTCGGGTGGCCTCGCTTCTTTTGGAGCTGGCGAAAAATTCCGGGGCCCTGCGGAACGACGGGACCTTTTTCCTGCCCTACACCCAGGGGCAGATGGCCCAACTCCTGGCCACCACCCGCGAGAGCGTGGCCCGGGCCCTCTCCGACCTGCGGGGCAAGGGCCTCATCCGCCAAGAGGGCAGAAAGGTTCTGATTGTGGACCTCCTGGGGTTGGAAAAGGTGGTGGAGGGCGAGGACTAGGCGGCAGGGGGAAGCTCTCCCGATTCATGCCCCTTCTCGCCTTCGGGGCGGCTCCCCGGTTTTCCCGGGGGCCGGAGCGCCGGAGGGTGGCCTCGGTCCCCCAAGCCCGGCGGAAAGGGCGGGGACGGGTGGCCCACGGGGCTGTGGGCGCCTCCGACCGCCGGTCCTCGAAAGTGTGACCTCGGTCACAGCGCTTCCCTGAAAGGTCGCCTATCCTTTCCCCTCAAGGAACCGGACCGCCCGGGGCTTGGGCAGCCTAGGGGCGGAGATGGAAGGGGGGAGGATACGAGAATGGTTCCCGTTTCGATATGGCGCTTGCGGGGCGTTGGGAGGTTGATGGGGCTGGCCTGGGTGGTTTGGGCTTTGGGTGGGTGTGGGGGAGAATCCAACCGGGCGGTTGTGGCAGGCGGTGAGGCAGCCCAGGGGACCCCCGGGGCCCTTACCGAGGAACAGATCCGTAACGGGATCGGACCCATCAGCCGGGTTGAACCGGGGGAGATCGACCCGGCCAGGGTGAAGCGGGGGGAGGAGATCTTCGCCCTCAAGTGTGCCGCCTGTCACCGGCTGGATGAGCGCTACATCGGCCCCCCGCTGCGGGAGGTCACGGCGCGGCGGACCCCCGAGTTCATCATGAACATGCTCCTGAATTCGTGGGAGATGACCCAGCGGCACCCCACCGTCAAGGAGATGCTGGCGGAGTACTTCACGCCCATGCCCAACCAGGACCTCACGGAAGAAGACGCCCGGGCCGTGCTGGACTATCTCAGGCAGGCCAGGGCCGAGGGGGGTGGGGGCGCCTGATGGGTTGGGCAGGGCTGTTGTTCCGGTGTTGACGCTGCCCGGCTCCAAAGGGGCGACCGTGGCCGCGCGGGGCAAGAGGTCCCGCCTCTCCACCCGGGGGGGATCAGGAGTCAACGCTGAAAGCGCCGCCATAGAAAGAGACCGCCTCTCCACCCGGGGGGGGATGAAGAGGCGATGAACCCGTCACAAGGGGGTGAACCCATGGGAAGGATCGCATCGGACCGGTGGGGCTGGCTTTTTCTGGCCTTGTTGGCGGGAACCGCCGTGCTCTATTCGTGCCGCACAGGCCAGGGGGGCGCCGGCTTCGAGGATGCCGCCAGGGCGGTGTATGTGCCGCCAGGGGAGTACGACGAATTCTATGCCTTCCTGTCCGGTGGTTTCAGCGGCCAGGTCACCGTCTACGGCCTCCCGTCGGGGCGCCTCTTCAAGGTCATCCCGGTCTTTTCCCAACACCCGGAGAACGGCTGGGGGTACAGCGAAGAGACCAAGCCCATGTTGCAGACCTCCTGGGGATTCGTTCCGTGGGACGACGCCCATCACCCCCAGCTTTCCCAGACCGACGGGGTGACCGACGGACGCTGGCTGTTCATCAACGCCAACAACACGCCCCGGGTAGCCCGGATTGATCTCCGCACCTTCGAAACCGAAGAGATCCTGGAGATCCCCAATTCCGCGGGGAACCACGCCTCGCCCTTCATCACGGAGAATACGGAATACCTGGTGGCGTCTACGCGCTTCAGCGTGCCGGTACCCCAAAGGGACATGCCCATCTCGCAGTACAAGGGCAATTTTCAGGGCACCATTTCCTTTATTCGGGCCAATGAGCCGGGCAAGATGCGCATCGCCTTCCAAATCCTGGTGCCCGGTTACAACTACGACCTGGCCAACGCGGGGCGCAAGGAGTCGGCGGGCTGGGCTTTCCTGACGTCCTACAACACCGAAGAAGCCCACACCCTTCTGGAGGTGAACGCCTCGCAGCGGGACAAGGATTTCGTGGCCGCCGTCCATTGGAAACGGGCCGAGGAATGCGTGGCCCAGGGGGCGGGCCGGGAGGTTGCGGCGGAGTACCGGCACAATCACCTGGGACCGGATCGGGCCGGGCACAGCGAGCTGTTGACTTCGGTCCGGATCCTGGAGCCCAAGGACTGCTCGGAAATGATCTTCTTCCTTCCTACCCCCAAGTCGCCCCACGGCCTGGATGTGGATCCTTCGGGCGAATACATCGTGGCGGGGGGTAAGCTGGCGTCGGTGATTCCCGTGCACTCCTTCTCCAAAATGCTACAGGCTATCCGCAACAAGGATTTCGAGGGGGAGGTGGACGGAATTCCTGTGTTGCGCTACGAGGCGGTGCTGGCGGGGGAGGTGCAGAACCCCGGTCTGGGACCTCTGCACACCGAGTTCGACGGCCGTGGGTATGCCTACACCTCCATGTTCATCTCCTCGGAGATCGTGAAGTGGCAGTTGGGCACCTGGCAGGTGGTGGATCGGGTTCCCGCCTACTATTCCATCGGCCACCTCATGATCCCTGGAGGCGACTCGGCTCAGCCCTGGGGCAAATACGT
Source organism: Gemmatimonadota bacterium (assembly GCA_030550695.1). Classification (GTDB taxonomy): domain Bacteria; phylum Gemmatimonadota; class Gemmatimonadetes; order Longimicrobiales; family Gaopeijiaceae; genus JAUQOX01. The sequence goes on from JAUQOX010000114.1 coordinate 4,707, forward strand.
GGTAGCCCTGAACAAGATCACGAAGGATCGCTACCTGCCCACCGGTCCGGAACTGGTCCAGTCGGCGCAGCTCTACGACATCTCCGGCGACAAGATGCGTCTGCTCTTGGATTTCCCCACCTTGGGGGAACCCCACTACGCCCAGGCCATCCCGGCGGAGATCCTCAGACGCCAGCAGGCCCAAATCTATCCCTTGGAGCAGAACTCCCATCCCCATGCCACGAAAGGTGAGGGCCAGGCCCGGGTGGTACGGGAGGGGAACGTGGTGCGGGTCTACATGACCGCCATCCGGACCCACTTCGCTCCGGACAACATCGAAGGGATTCGAGTAGGGGATACCGTATACTTCCACGTCACCAATCTGGAGCAGGATTGGGACGTGCCCCACGGGTTCGCCGTCATGGGGGCGCAAAACGCCGAACTCCTCGTCATGCCGGGCGAAACCCGAACGCTGAAGTGGGTGCCTTTGCGGGAAGGGGTGTACCCGTTCTACTGCACGGACTTCTGTTCCGCCCTCCACCAGGAGATGCAGGGCTACGTGCGGGTGTCGCCCAAAGGGGCCGACGTTCCCTTGAGCTATTCCACAGGCCGGTAGGGGTCGCGGGTATGGGAAGGGCGACCCGGGTGTCGGAAAGGACGACAAGGATGACGCAATCCTCGAGAATCGTCCTGGCAGGGGCCGCCCTTCTCCTCCTCGTCGTATTCCGCTTCCCCTTGTGGAGGATCAGCCTGGAGGCTCCCCAATATCCGGAAGGGCTGGGACTGCGCATCTGGGTCAACACCATCGCCGGCGCGGGTCCTCACGACCTCAGGAACATCAACAACCTCAACCACTACATCGGCATGAAGCCCATCGAGCCCGATGCCATCCCGGAGCTGACCCTCATGCCGTGGATTGCGGCCCTCCTGGTGGTATCCGGTCTTGCAGCGGCCGCGGCCGGCCGCCGATGGATGCTTTGCGGATGGTTCGGCCTGCTGGCGGTCCTGGCTGTGGCGGGAATGGTGGACTTCTGGCTCTGGGGGTACGACTACGGCCATAACCTGGATCCCCATGCGGCCATCAAGGTGCCTGGAATGAGCTACCAGCCGCCCCTTGTCGGCTCCAAGACCCTCCTCAACTTCAAGGCTCACTCTTGGCCTGATGTGGGAGGGTGGGCGGCCCTTGTGGCGGGGATCCTGGCCGCGGGGGCTTGTGCCCGTGAGCTCCGGCGGCGCCGAGAGGCGGCGAGCAGCCCGACAAGCCGGGGGGAGAACCATGGGTGCGGCACTTCCATGCAAGGGGGGGATGGAGAGAGGAAGCCGGATGAAGGCGCCCAGGTGAGACCCTCCTCGCCGTCAGGCTCGGGTGGACCGAGGGAAGGCCTGGTGGCGGAGGCTACTCCAACACCGCGGACGGGCCCGAGCCTTGGGGCTCTGCGCCGCTTCTGGTGGCTCGTTGCCATGGCGGGGGCCTGCGCCCCCCAGGGGCCTGTGCCGGTGAAGATCGGGGAGGACACCTGCTCCCATTGCCTCATGACCATCGCGGACCCGCGGTACGCCACGGAGCTGATTACCCGGAAAGGCGTGGTGCACACCTTCGATTCGGTGGAATGCCTCGCGTCTTTTCTGCTGACGGGAAAGGCGGGGGAGATGGCTTCCCTGTGGGTGACGGACTTCGAGAATCCGCCAGCCATGGTTCGGGCCGAGAGTGCGATGTTCCTCCACAGCCCCCACCTTCCCAGTCCCATGGGGATGAACCTGACCGCCTTCGCCCCAGACGCCGATACCGCGGCCATCCTTGCGAAATATCCGGGGGAACTCCTCGACTGGCAGCAAGTTCTGGCCCTGGTGGGGGGGCGGCGCGACATCGGTCCGTCCGGGACCGGCCACGGGGGGCACGGTACGGAGGGCTGGTGAAGGCAGGCCTGGTGATCCTGACGCCGGCCGCCTTGCTGGCCGCGCCGTTCCCCTTTTGCTCCTACGTCAGGCAGGCCCAGGTGGAGGCGTCCTTCGTCGCCCCGGCCGGGCAGGTGGAGGATCCCACCGGTGAAGGATTCCTGCCTCCGACGGTCCACGTCGGGGTTGGCCAACGTTTTTCTGAGGTGGCCCAGGCCTTGGCGGTGGCCCCCCGGGGCGCGAGGGTCGTCGTCCATGCGGGCACCTATGTCGAACCGACCCTCGTGGTGGATCGTCCCCTCGAGCTGGTAGGGGAGGGTTGGCCGGTCCTGGACGGGCAGGGAGAACGGGAGATCCTCCGCATCGTGGCGGACTCCGTGACGGTGCGAGGTCTCGTGTTCCGCAATGTTGGGGTCAGCTACGTGGAAGACCGGGCTGCCATCCGGGTCAAGGAGGCCGGCTACTGCCGACTGCAAGGGAATCGCATCGAGGATGCCTTCTTCGGGATCTATCTGGGACAGGTCCATGATTGCGTGGTCAGAGATAACGAGGTGGTAGGGCGGGGCGGACGGGAGGCGGTGTCGGGGAACGGGATCCACCTGTGGTACTCCAGGGATGTTGTGGTGGAGGCCAACCGTATCCGCGGTCACCGGGACGGCATTTACCTGGAGTTCGTGCGGGGCGGGAACGTCTCGAACAACCTGAGCCGGGAGAACCTCCGCTACGGTCTCCACTTCATGTTTTCGGACTCCTGCGTCTACACCGGCAATCGGTTCGAGGAGAACGGTGCCGGGGTGGCAGTGATGTACAGCAAGACCGTCCATATGGAGGACAATCTCTTCGCCAACAACTGGGGGAGCGCGGCTTACGGTCTCCTCCTCAAGGACATCACCGACAGCCGGGTCTGGAACAACCGATTCGTACGGAACACGGTGGGCCTTCATTCCGAAGGGAGCAGTCGGATTCGGCTGGAGGCAAACCAGTTTCGGCAGAACGGTTGGGCGGTGCGGCTTCTGGCCAATTCGGTGGACAATCGCTTCGAGGCCAACGTCTTTGTGGGAAATACCTTCGATGTGGCCACCAACAGCCGTGGGGCCAGGAGCGTGTTCCAGGGCAACTTTTGGGATCGCTACCGAGGCTACGATCTGGACCGCGATGGATGGGGCGACGTTCCCCACCATCCGGTGAGCTTCTTTTCCCTGTTGGTGGAGCGGAACCGACCCGCCCTGATCTTGCTGCGGTCGTTTTTTGTTGATCTCCTGGACCTGATGGAACGGGTGCTCCCTGTGCTTACGCCGGAGGGCCTTGCCGACAAAGCTCCGCTCATGAGCCCTGGCGTCCGTGGGGACCAAGGGAGGGGAGATCGAGGAGGAGGACGGTGATCGAGGTGTGGGGCGTAAGCAAGCGCTTCGGGCGGGTGTCGGCCCTGGAAGGGGTGGACGCGCAATTCCCGCCGGGTGCGGTCACCGCTCTGGTAGGGCCGAACGGCTCAGGAAAGACCACGCTGATCAAGATCCTTCTGGGTCTGGTGAGGCCGGATCGGGGCCAGGTGATGGTGGCGGGGCACCGCCTGGACGGAACTCCCTTCTACCGACGGACCGTGGGTTACATGGCCCAGGTGGTTCCCTTTCCCGAGAACCTCACCCCCTCCGAACTCTTTCGTCTGGTGGCGGATCTGCGGAAGTCCTCTGCTGGCGTCGAGGAGGACTTGGTGGAGAGGTTCGGCTTGGGGGCGCATCTTCAAAGGCCTCTACGGGTCCTTTCGGGGGGCACCCGTCAAAAGGTGAACGCCGTGTTGGCCCTGAGTTTCCAACCGACCGTCCTGGTGTTGGATGAACCCACAGCGGGTTTGGATCCGGTGGCCGCAGGCATCTTGAAGGCACGCATTCAGAAGGAGCGTGCCCGGGGAACCACGGTGCTGATCACCTCCCATCTGCTGGGCGAGGTGGAAGAGATGGCGGACCGGATCGCTTTTCTGCTGGACGGGAGGTTG
>JAUQOX010000115.1 GCA_030550695.1 Gemmatimonadota bacterium
GTCGGATGGTACGGATCATCCGGACTCCGACGATCTCCAAAGCACAGGGAGCAGGTTGATGCGTACCAGAGGCACCGTGAAGTGGTTCAACGACCAGAAGGGTTTCGGCTTCATCACCCCCGAGGGTGGGCAGCGGGATTGCTTCGTCCACCACACGGCCATCAAGGCCGAGGGTTTCCGGACCCTCAACGAAGGGGACAAGGTGGAGTTCGACATGGTGGAGGGCACCAAGGGGCCCGCCGCCGAAAACGTCGTGAAAATCCAGTAGGTCGGGCCACCTCCGGTCGGGGGCGGTCCACGCTCCGCCCCCGCAAAGGGCCGTTCCGGAAAGACCGGAACGGCCCTTTCGTTCAGCGAGTCCCTCCACGAGGCCGCGCCGTCCGCCGCCGCTCCGGCTGGGAGGCCGCCTCCCCCCCCCTGTCTGCCCGACCGGTCTCCGTCGGGGTGGCCAGGTGGCCTGGCAACGAACCGAGGCCCGGCGTACGTCCCTGGGTTCAACCCTCGGGAACGAAGCGGAATTGCAGCTCCAGGCGAATGTTGTTTTCCACGGAAAGGACCCGGGCCACCCGGGGAACGGAGATCTCAAACCGCTCGAAGGGGAAGGCTGTGGTGGCCAGGCCGGTGATGGCTGTGGGGCTGAACTGCGCCATGACTTCCCAAACGGTGGGGCGGGTCACTCCGTGGAGGGTGAGGTCGCCCTCGATACGGAAGTTCACGGAACCGGTGGTGGGTAGGGGTGAGGGCAGATCCAGAAACCTTTTCGGCACAAAAACGGCTTCAGGAAAACGATCCACCTCCAGGGTCCGGTTGCGAACGTAGTTGTCACGCCTGTCGTTGTCGGTCACGAGGGTGGCGAGAGCCACCGTCACCCTGGACTCTTCGACCACCAGCGTGCCGTCCGGCCGGAGGACGACCCGCCCGGCCAGGGCGCGGGTGCTCCCCACGGCGTCGTTGGGGAAGTCCAGGCCGGCCAGTTGCTCCCTCACGCGGTACCGGGCTTCGGAGGCCTGGGCTTGGAGTACCCAGCGTGTGGGAAGGGTGTCCGTGGGTGCGTGGGGCTTGGGGGTTCCGAGGGAGGTGCCGACGAGGAAAAGGAATAGGACGGACACGGTTGCTCCTCCTCAGAGAAAAAGGGATCCGGCTCGAGGGAGGGTGAGGGGACCCGGAGAGAGGGGGCGGAAAAAACCGACAAGAAAGAACACCGGGGAACCTTTCCAGGTTCCCCGGTGGACCCCATGAGATGATGGGTGAGGGGGCCGGAGGCAAGGTGGAGCTGCCCTCGGCCGCTGGACTGCCGCCCTTCGCGACCCCTGCTACTGCAGGCGGATCGTGGTGCTCACAGTCCCCCCTTTCACCGAAGAGTAGGTGACCTCCATGGTGCCTCGCCCGCGGACCAGGTATTCTACGGTGCGGGTGGTACGTCCCGGGTGCCCGTCGCGGACAAGGATGCGTTTGAGGTCCTTCTGGTCGATGAGCTGGGTCTTGCCGGGGACGAGCTTGTTGGGAACCCAAGCGGCGGTCAGCACCTCCACGTCTCCGCTTACCGTCAAGAGGTCCGGCCGCACCACCCGGTGGTTCGCCGCCCGGGCGGTGATGGTGGGAATGAGTCGCTCGTTGGTGATGTCCACCCGCACCCGGTACAGGCCGTCTGCCACCCTTTCCACCTTGGTCTCCCCCATGCGCATCAGGGGCATCTGGTCGGCATGGTAGAGGGAGAAGGCCATGTTGCGGTGGAAAAGCTCCATGCTCATGAAGCGCGGGTTCACCCGGCTGGTGAGCTTGCCCCAACCTCCCAGCTCCACCTCACCGTAGTCGGGGTGGTTGAAAGGCGTCCACTCGTAATAGTGTTCGCCGAACTCGAGGTAATCGTCGAAGAAGTAGCGGGAGAGCCCTCGGGAGATGGGAGTGCGCTGGTCCTGCTGTTGGTCGCGTAGCAGGGGGCTCTGGAAGTACTGGTTGTTGTTCCAGAGCTCGTTGGAAAACGAGATATGGCCGTGGCCGTCGTTGTACCAGTCGATGGCGCCGCCGTGTACGGTATAGAGCCCCTGCCAAATGATGTAATACTCGTACCAGGGCAGCATCCGCTCTCCGTTCTCGCCGATCTCGTTGTACACGCGGATGTCGGAAGGCGGATAGTCACCGTACCAAGCCGAGCCCGGTCCCCGGAGAATCATTCCGCCGCTGTTATGGTACGACTGGGAGGCGGCGATATTGGGGCGCGCCCGGAGGAACTCCTCGGTGGCTCGGGCCTCGGGGAGCTGGAACGGGTAATCCATGGCTCCGCTTTGGATGTAGTTGGGCTGCCAGTCGGCGCCGTAGTTCCGGTTGGGATCGTAGCCGCCTGGGCCGTCCTCGTTGACCCGCCCGTCGCCGTCGTTGTCGATTCCCTCCGATCCCAGCAGAATCCAGTCTCCCTTCTCTCCGGGGGGGACGGCTTCCAGGATCCGGGGATCGTCATGGCTGATGCGGTGGGTGCCTTGGCCGGGGACGTACTTGCGGATCTGCTCGATGACCCCGTTCCCGTTCAGGTCGTCCGGCCCGTCTTCGTCGAAAAGTCCGTCACCATCCTCGTCCACCGGTACGTGACCGGTACGGGCCCCCGCTCCTGCGCCGTAGAGGAAGAAGTCCCTCCCGTCGGGGTTCACCGTGGGCACGATATAAAACACCCGCTCATCCACCAGGCGCTTGATCTCGGGGTTCCGGTTGTAGTTCTCCATCAGGTACCAGATGGTATAGAGGCAGACCTCGGCCCCTTGGATTTCGTTCCCGTGGACGTTCCCTTCGATGTACATCCCGGCTTTGCTGGATTCCGGCCCGGTGTCGGGATTGTTGATGGTCATGACCCAAAGCTCCCGACCGCCGTAGCTCTTTCCCATGGAGGAGAGGGTAAGGAACTTGGGCCAGGTGCGGGCCATGAGCTGCATCCGTTCCCCGATCTCCTTGTGGTCCAACCACCGGTCCCAGGTCAAGTCCAGGGTGTGGGGCGGATCGGAGCCGCGCCTCTCCTGGGCGGGGAGGTCTTGCCAAGCCAGCATGGGCCACGTGGCCAAGGTGAAGGCGGCGAGGGAGGTGGCCGCCAAGAATCGCAGAGTGCTCATGTTGGGCCTCCTCACCTGAGGGTCACCGTTGCCGAATCCCGCCCCGCCTTCTGGGAATGGAGGCGGATTTCCACTTGCGATCCCGGCCGGCCGCGAATGACCCACGTCACCGTCTGCCGGCCCCCGGACCCGTTGAGAATCCCTACCGAGGTCGTCTTGTCGGCCCCGCTGAGGATGTCGTCGGGGTCCACCTGGATCTGGAGGAAGGTGGGGCCCACAGCGCGGGCGGTCTGGCCGTGCCGCAGGGATGTGGGAAGGAAACCGACGTTCTCCGCCGTGGCGGAGACGGTGAAAATTCCCCCCCCGTGGGCGGTCACCTTGGTTTCGGCAATGCGTACCTTCGGCAGCTTACCCGCCAGTTCTACGAGGAACTGGCCATGCTTGGCCCCCAGGTCCGCCACCTGCTCGAAGGGGGGATTCACCGTGGCGTAGGGCAGAAACCCTCCGATCTCCACCGCCCCCAAGGTCGGATGTTGGAAGGGGGTCCAGGGGGCGAACGCCTGGACCCCTAGTTCCTCCAGGGCCCGAAGGAGTTCCGCATCGGCACCGCCCCCCCGGGCTACCGCCCCTTGCGGGGCCGGTCCCCCTCCCGGAGCCGCCTGGCCGGTCCCCCCCGGCCCCCGGCCTCCCGGTGCGGCTCCGCCGGAGGGTGGCCCACCCGTTCGCGCGCCCTGGGCCGGCGGACCTCCCGCTGCAGCTTCCGGCGCCACAGCCGCCCCCCGCCCCTGACCGCCAGGTGCGGGAGCGGAGAACCCCCAACCGGGGGTGGAAAGGGAGAGGACGCCATATTGGAAGTAGCCGTATTGGAAAAAGGCCCCCTCGGGCGTCCGATGCACGGGAACGCTCTGGATCCCGGTAATGCGGCGGTAGATCTCCGAGATGTGCTCGAAATAGGGTAGGTCGCCGGTATTCACGGTGGTGGCGGGGCGGGTGCCGGAACTGGGATCGTTGTTGGCCCCCGGAAGGGGTCCCCGGAGATAGATGCCCCCACCACTCCCCGCTCCGAATCCTCCCCCTCCGCCTCCTCCGAAACCAGGCCCCCGACCCCCACCCCCGGCGCCCGCAAAAAGGCCCACCCGGAACACCCCCTCGTTGGAGGCGTCGGCAAAGGCGGGAAGGTCCAAGACCTTTGCCGCCGCCAACTCTCCTCGGGCATTGGGGGGCGTCACCAGGTTGTCGGACTGGCCGAAGGTGAGGATGGCTGCGATGTTCCGGTGACTCAACACGAAATCCATGAGAGCCCTGGTCTCCGGCTCGCTCACCATGTGGGGCCCGACGTCGGCCTGCCAGTAGGCGTAGGCATGTTGAAAGTTCCGGTTCAGGTCCACCCCACCAGGCCCGTCCTCGTTGATGAACCCGTCGCCGTCGTTGTCGATACCTTCCCAATACAGCGTGTGGGTTCCCCGCTCTCCCTTGGTGGGGTCGGCCCGCTTCATCAGGCGGGGATCGGAGGGGTCGATGAGGTAGGCCCCAGCAGGATCCGGGACTCGCATCACGGTGATGTAGCCGTCCCCGTTCAGGTCTTCCGGCCCGTCTTCGTCCACCCGTCCGTCGTTGTCGTCATCCCATGGCCGGTCGTTGGTCCGGCGAGCCCATTTGACCCGGGCGAACATGGCCTCGGCCCCGTCGGGGTTCAGGCGGGGGAAGAAATAGAAAACATGGTTCCGAAGGGCCCCGGCCACGGCGTCTTCGCTGGAGCGGGAAAGGAGGTAACGGATCGACTCCAGCGCCAGATGGCTCCCCACCACATGATCCCCCTCCAGGTTCCCCACCACCAGAATCCCCGGTCGCTGGTCGAGGGGAGTGCCCCGGGGGTCGGCTACCTGGACCATCCAGATTTCCCGACCTCCCGGGGTGGTGCCCAAAGAGGTCATGGTGGCCAAGTTGGAGCCGTCCACCAGGGATCGCAGTTCCCGGCTGAAGCTCCGGTGGTCTAGGTACGAGGAGGGCTGGCTCCAGGCCGGTCCGGAAAACGGCATGATTCCGGCCAGCAACAGCCCTCCCCGGAGGAGGCGAAGTCCTTTGCTCGGTTCCATGTCGAAAACTCCCGCAAAGGTGACGGGCCCATCCCCTCGCAGGTGTCCTCCACCGCGAGGGGCACATGCCCTCGGGGACAGGTGAACACGGCCTTTTGTTGAACTCCGGCGAGGGGCAGGAAAGGGAAGCCCATTCCACCTCTTGCCCCGGGCCGACCCTCCTCGGCCGCCCGACGCCCCCCGGTTGATCCGACACCTCAACCCAGGGAAACTCCCTCGTAGGTTTCCGTTCCCCCCTGGTGACGCACCGTCAGCCTGCAGTCGGAGCCCGAGGGCATGGAGGCGCAGCCGTATTGGCCTGCCTTGTTGAGAGCCACGAACTTCTCCGGGGGCACGAAGTCCAGGCCCACGGCCCGGTAACGGTCCAGGATCATCTCCACCGCATCCTCGCATGCCTGCTGGGGAGTGCGTCCCTCCTTCATCCGAAGTACGATGAAGTAGGAGGCGCAAGACTTGATCACGTCTTCCCCCCGGCCGGTGGCCCCGGCGGCCCCCACCGAATTGTCCACGTACAGCCCGGCGCCGATGATGGGGGAATCCCCCACCCGGTAAGGGATTTTCCAAGAGAGCCCGCTGGTGGTGGTGACTCCCGCGATGTCTCCTTTGGCGTCCACCGCCAGGACGTTCGTGGTTCCGTAATGGAACTCTGCCCTTTCGTGGGGGGGGACCTCGCCGCCTCCGCCCCTCCGCCGGCGGGCCAGGTGTTCGGGAGGGCCCCAATCGTCCAACTCGGAGAGGTTCTCCCGCCAGCGGAGCCAGGCCTGGCGGGCCCGTTCCGTAAGAAGGTTCTCCACCCTGTAGCCGAAATCCACCGCCAACCTTTGCGCCCCCGGTCCCACGATGAGGACGTGGTCGGTCCGCTCCATGACCAGCCGGGCAACGGACGATGGGGTCTTGATCCCTTCCAGGGCTGCCACAGCCCCGGCGCTGTAGGTGCGGCCGTCCATGATGGAGGCGTCGAGCTGCACCACCCCTTCGGCGTTGGGAAGACCGCCGTAGCCGACACTGGTGTCGTCCGGGTCCAGCTCGATGACGTTGGCCCCCCGTTCCACGGCATCCAAGGCGGTTCCACCCCCCGCGAGGATTTCCCATGCTTGCCCAAGGGCCTCGCGTCCCGTGTCGTTGGTGTGGCTGGTCAGGACCAGAGGAATGCCCCGGCCCGGAGGAGGCGTTCGGGTGGGGACTTGGGCCCACCGCCCCGCGGCGGTGGCGCCCAAGCCCAGAGCCGCGGCACTCCGAAGGAAACGGCGTCTCGGCATCTTCTTCATGGGTTTCGTCTCCTCTCCCGAGCTTCCCCGGCAAAGGCTTCTGGGCCCCCGGGAGTTTTCACCGGCGTGGCTTCGGCGGTGACCAGGGGAAGGGTCATGGCGGCAATGGCCTGGATGGCCTTGGTCAAGTAGTCCAGGTCCAGATGCTCGAAATGGTCGTTGGGACGGTGATAGAGGGGGTCGTCGGTGCTCCGGGGGCTGGCGAGGGTGGTGGTGATGTGCCCCAGGGCGTCGAAGGAACGGTTGTCCGAGGCGTTGTAATAGCGGACCTGGTGGGGAAGGGGGTCCACCAGGGAAATGGGGGAGTTCGGTGGCAGGGCGGCCCGGAAGATCTCGTCCAGGGTGGAACGCTCCGGGCCCAGGACCATGAGGGTGTAGGAACCGTCGGCGGCCGGCTTCCCCAACATCTCGAAGTTGATCATGGCCACCAGCTTGTCAGCAGGAAAAGGAAGATCCTGGGCGAGTTGGCGCGATCCGATCAGGCCCCGCTCCTCGGCGGTGAAGGTGGCGAACACCAGGGATCGCTTGTTGAGTTTGGCCCGGGCAAAATAGTTGGCCAGGGCCAAGACAGCGGTGGTACCTGTGGCGTTGTCGTCGGCACCGTTGTAGATGACATCCCCCGTATCGCCCCGCACGCCCACGTGGTCGTGATGGGCTCCGAAAAGGATAAACTCGTCCTTCAGGACGGGGTCGGTCCCCTCCAGCCAGCCCACGATGTTGCTGAGGCGGTAGGTCACCGGGGCGGCGGTGGTGTCGCGCCGGTTACGGAACTCGTAGGAGAAGGTGTGGCGGTAGCCGGGGAAGGAGGGGAACTCTCGGAGACCGGCCCGGGCAAATTCCCGGGCAATGTAGTCTTCGGCCAAGCCGATGAAGGGACCGAAGGCGTCCCTGCCCTGGAGTTCGTCCGAAGACAAGAACCGGACGTGGGCTTCCACCAGCTCCCGGGTGATCGCCCCGGCCGGGTCGGGGAGAGTCTGGCCCTCCAGGGGCAGCAGGAGGCCGAACAGGGCCGAGGGCAGGAAGGCCGGAAGGAGAAGGGGCCGATGGGGAAGAGCACGCATGGAAAACCAGGGGTCGGAGGTGAGTCAGGGGCAGGCGAACTCCTCTCGGATAGGGTAGCAGGGGGCGGAGCCTCGGGCCAGGTGGTTTTTCTGGGGGGGTTCGGCCGACGGCGGCCCGCTCCCGGGGGGCGAGAGGAGGCAAGGGGCTGGCCCCGGCGGACTCCCGATCCCATCTTGCCTAGGTGGCCTCGGGTGGCTCCTTCCCGCAGGTCCCTCGGCTCACCCCTGTTCCTCACTCCACTTCCCACGATGCGTTCCGGGAAAAGCGACCTATGTGGACCGGCATCCGACGCCTTCTCGCCCACGGTTTCCTGATAGGGAAGTCGGCACCCCGGCAGGCCTCCCCCCAAGGACCCGGGGCTTCCTGCAAGACTTTCTGGCCAAAGGGATCTCTGGCGGCCGGCATGGCCCTTCTTGCCCTTGCCCTGGTTGCCTTTCGTCAACAGGCTTCCCGGGCGGGCCCCATCTTCCGGGACGGCCAGGCCCAGGTGGTCCCCGCCTTCCAGGATTCCTCCCAGTGGATCCGGGAAACCCTTTGGGTCGAGACGGAGTTCGACACCGACGGCGACGGGCGTCGGGATCGGGTCCATGTGGCAGTGGTCCGCCCCCTCCAAACCCGGACCGAGGGGCTCAAGGTGCCGGTGATCTACGAATCCAGCCCTTACTTCTCCGGCACGGCCCCCCCGACCTTGGACTACTTTTGGAATGTGAGGCAGGAGGTGGGAGGCCCCCCGCCCCCCCGCCCTCCTGCCCCCCCCGTCCGGGCACGGACCCAGCCAGGGATCTCCAACTCGTTGGTGGACACCTGGGTCCCCCGGGGCTTTGCCGTGGTCCATTCCGAAGCACCAGGTACGGGACTCTCCCAGGGGTGCCCCACGGTGGGCGGTCCCCCCGAAGCCCTGGCCCCCAAAGCCGTCATCGATTGGCTCAACGGTCGGGCCAAGGGCTACCGGACTCCCACAGGGAACGAAGAGGTGGTGGCCGATTGGAGCACGGGCAAGGTGGGGATGACGGGTACCTCTTACAACGGAACCTTGGCCTTTGCCGCCGCCACCACCGGCGT